>JAMCZD010000069.1 GCA_023473405.1 Candidatus Omnitrophota bacterium | reverse complement strand
CGCGACCGAGCGGCGGCTGCGTGCAATCGGCCCGAATTGCAGGCTGCTCTGGACGGTGCCAGCCTACGCCAATTCGCGTTCAAGGCGCGCCCGCTCGAGCGGATTTACCAGTTCGACACCTCCCGGGGCGCAACCGGATTTCCAAAACAACCTCAGGACGTTTTGAACAAGGCGAAATAGACGCGCTGGGGCAAAGTCCAGCCGGCGATTGCCTTTTCCCGGCAAGTCTGAAACGATTCGCCAGCCATGACCGGTCAGTTTGAAATCACAATAGATGGTAGAAAATTATCCGGGCAGCCAGGTGACACCATCCTCGAAGTGGCGCGCCGGAACGGGATATTTATCCCCGCCCTTTGTGCTCACCCACTGCTGAAACCGTATGGCGCCTGCCGCCTCTGTCTTGTCGAAATTCAGCATCGCAAACGGACCCGGCTGGTCGCGTCTTGCGCCTATCCGGCAGAACCAGGCCTTGCCGTCCGCACTTCTACCGACCAGGTCATTGAGCTGCGAAGGGGCATCATCGAGCTGTTGCTGGCGCGATGCCCGGAGAGCGAACCGCTACGGGCCTTGGCTGCCCGACTTGGCGTCAGTCAATCACGGTTCCCCACACTCGGACGATCGGACGAGAAATGCGTGTTGTGTGGTCTATGCGTGCGGGTGTGCGCTGAAGCAGTTGGTTCGTCGGCAATTAGTTTTATAAACCGCGGTCGCGAACGGCGTGTGGACTCGCCATTTTCCCTCGGCTCGGAAGATTGCCTCGGCTGTTGCGCCTGTGCAGCTGTCTGCCCTAGCGGCGCCGTTGCGCTCGAATGCGCGGGCGAGCTTCCGCATCTCGCTCCGTTCAATATAACGATGAAATTGAATGTGTGTGTCGCGTGCGGCAAACCGATTGCCCCCGCGCCATTGCTGGGGAATATCATCTCGCGCATGCCATTTCCAGTTGCAGGAAGCAATCTCTGCCCCGCATGCAAGGCTGCCCAAAGGGCGCAGACGCTGCTCGAAATATCTCGGCGGCATAAACCCTGCCAAACCGGTAAGGAAGCGATGCTGCGCTTACCATTTGCAGACCAGGGCCCGGCGGCAGCGTCGCCCTGCCAGTTGTAGAACAAATTACATGCCTATCATTGAATTTCGTCCTTCCGGCAAGACCGTCCAAGTCCTCCCCCTTACCGAGCTTGCCGATGCCGCACGCTTGGCTGGAATCCAAATCGAATCACCATGCGGCGGCAAGGGGACCTGCGGCAAATGCATTGTCCGCGTGGTGTCGGGCGAGGTGGATTCAGACAGTCTCGGTATGTTGCCACATGCGGCCGTTGCCGAGGGCTACGTCTTGACGTGCAAAACGCGGATTCTCGAGTCCGACGTCACCATCGAGGTTCCGGAGCAGGCCAGTTTGGAGGGTGGACAATTCGTGCCCGAAGACGAGTCGCACCTGATCCGGCAAGAGCTGTTGCCCAGGCAATGGCAATACGATCCATTGGCGGTCAAATGGAGGTTGAACGTCGCGCCTCCAAAACCGGAAGAAGGACTGTCCGACTTGGACCGCCTAAGCCGGGCGATTCAGCATGACTGGGGCAGGATGCAGGTCGAGTATTCATTGCTCGGCATTCGGAAGGTGGCGGATGCCCTGCGCGCTACCAATGGCTTGGTCACGGCCACTCTCGTGCGCGATTCCGGGCGGCTCCACGTGATCAATATTGAATCGGGCGACACGACTCTGCGGCATTACGCCATCGCGATTGACGTCGGCACCACCACCATCGCTATCCAACTGATCAATCTCGCCGTCGCCCAAATCGTCGCCGCGCGCAGCGATTACAACGACCAACTCTCTTGCGGTCTCGATGTGATCAGCCGGATCAACTACTCGCGCCGTCCCGATCGACTCGACGAATTAAGGCGGCGCGTTCTGGGCACCATTAATCGCTTGATCCATCAAGTCGCCAAAAGCCACGGCGTCGACCCGCACGAGATATCCAACGCCGCCGTCAGCGGCAACACCGTGATGACGCATCTCCTGCTCGGGCTGAATCCGGAGTATCTCCGCCTGGCCCCATACACGCCTACCTTGCTTCAGGTTCCATACTTGCGCGACTCCGAGATCGGGATCGACATCAATCCGCAAGCCTGGATTCATTTCTCGCCCTGTGTCGGGAGCTATGTGGGCGGGGACATCACCGCCGGGATTCTCTGCACCGATCTCGCCACCGAGACCGAAGAGATCAACCTGTTTATCGATATTGGCACAAACGGTGAGATCGTGGTTGGCAACAACAGCTTCCTCATGGCCTGTGCCTGCTCGGCCGGCCCGGCCTTCGAGGGCGGCGGAATCGAATGCGGCATGCGCGCCGCCACCGGCGCCATCGAAAAGGTCTGGGTCGATCCGGCCAAGGGCACAACACGCTATTCCACCATAGGCAATGCCCGGCCCCGTGGCATCTGCGGCTCGGGAATGATCGACCTTGTAGCTCGCCTTTTCTTGACCGGCTGGATCGACGCCGCCGGCAAGTTCGAACGTTCGCGCCCATGCCCTTCCATTCGAATTGAAGGCCGGCGCGCTTCTTATGTCATCGCCCCAGCCGAGGAAAGCGCCTCCGGCAAGCCGATCGTGATAACCGAGACCGACCTCGACAACATTATCCGAACCAAGGCATCGATCTACTCCGCCTGCGCCCTGATGCTGAACCAGCTCGGGCTGAGTTTCGGCGACCTTAGTCACGTCTATGTCGCCGGTGGTTTTGGACGATTCCTCGACCTTGAAAACGCAACCGTTATCGGGCTGATTCCCGATTTGCCGCGCGGGAAGTTCCATTACCTCGGCAATTCATCGCTCATGGGCTCTTACATGGTTGTAGTATCCCAGGAATTCCGCCAGCGCCAGTTGCAGTTGGCCCAACGCATGACTTACCTCGAACTCAATACCGATCCGTCTTACATGGAACAATACACTGCCGCCCTCTTCCTTCCGCACACTGATCCGGACCGATTCCCCTCCGTCCACCGTCTCAAGCTTAAAGGTAAGGCGTAGCGTCGAACGCCGGTTCAAGCATTATGAAAAACTACTACCCAATGAAAACGACCTTCTCCCGATCAATGGCTCTTACCACCGTCTTCTGCCTGTGGACAGCGGCCATCGTTTATTCCCAAGGCGATCCCGCAGCAACGAATCCCGGCATCCCATGGCCTGCCACCGACGCCCTTGGCCGCAGCCTGCCTGTTCCCGAGGAAGCTGGTCCGCCTCGACCAGGCCGGTTCGTCGGCATTTTCTACTTTCTCTGGCATAACCAGCGGGGAGGCAAATGCCCCTATGCCGATGGTCCATACGACGTGGCTAAGATACTCCAAAGTGATCCCGACGCTCTCGAGAAACCCGATTCGCCGCTTTGGGGCCCAATCGGCATGTATCATTACTGGGGCGAACCGCTCTATGGCTACTACCTTAGCACCGATCCCTGGGTGCTGCGGCGCCATGCCCAATTGCTTGCCGACGCCGGTATCGATACCCTCATCTTCGATACCACCAACGCCGAGACCTACCCCGAGGTCTATACCAGGCTATGCGAGGTCTTCGAACGGATACGCCAAGAGGGCGGACGAACACCGGGGATCGTATTCATGGTAAACACCCGGGCCGGCGAGACAGCCGAGAAGATATTTCACGATCTTTACCAGAAGGGGCGCTATAGCGAATTATGGTTTCGCTGGCAGGGCAAACCGCTGCTCATTTGCGATCCAGCCGAGGCCAGTCCGCAAGTTCGCCAGTTTTTCACCCTGCGCCGCGCTCATTGGCCATTCAATCTGACCAACACACCATATGCCTGGCATTGGGAGGCAACCTATCCGCAACCCTATGGCTACACCGACAACCCCAACCAACCCGAAGAAGTGAATGTATCGGTCGCGCAGAACCTCCGGCAAAAGGATGGCAAGGTCACCAACATGAGCGCCGGCGATCCATTCATTCCAACCGGTAACCA
>JAMCZD010000354.1 GCA_023473405.1 Candidatus Omnitrophota bacterium | reverse complement strand
ACGAGGCCTACGGGTCAGTCAACCTCCACCCGCCGAAAAACCAGCGCCACAGCGTTACCTGATTTGCCGACCGGCAACCCCATTTCTTGCGCGATCTCCCCGTCAAAGGGCTTGGTCCCGGCCTGAAGGTCCGCGTGGTTGGTGAGATTAATCCATTCGTTGGACGTCAGCCCCGGAACGGCGGCAAAGGAGAGCAGCCCCTGAAATTGGTTCGCGCTGGGGAGGTTGACTGACCCGTAGGACTCGTTGTTCGTCGGCATTAGTCCATTGGAGCCAGCCGGATCGTTCGTAGTCGTCGAAATGGGCACGCCACCTTCCGATTGAAGATTGTAGGTCGTCGAGTCCTGCCGCAGTTCGAGCGATGTGTAGGGAGCCCCCCCTTGGCCTCGTAGCAGACGAGGGTCAAGCCCAGCAGCAAAAGGATTTTCCAGATGGCTCGCATAATTTGATCCTTTTAGCCTGTGGTGAGATTCAGGTTGTGTCTGGTCCCCTGGAGTTCACTGTACCCTGATGATATAGGCCAGGGCGTAATAAGGTGGTATGGTTGAGAAGGCCTGGCCACCGCCGGTTACCTCCGTGGAGTACGGAGAGGCTGCCGACCCTGTTTGCAGCAGCTCGATTGTATGCGAGTCACCAACACCCCCGTGGAAAGTGAAGGAATGATGGTCGATGGCGTGGCTATGGGAGGGTATTTCGTTGATGCTGAGGGTATGGGTCGCGGAACCACCTGTCGTTTTGAGCCCATAGGTCGAGCTGGTGCCGACGATGAAGCGGCCGCGCAGGTCCGGCGTGGCCACGCCGTTGACGGTCGTGCCGTCGCACAGGTGCCAGCCTGCGGGTACCGAGCTGCCCGACCACATAATGATGCCGCCGATGGGAACGGTGCCGTAGCCGGCGAAAGAGGTCGCCGTAACGCTGCCGGTCGCCGTGACATCACCGCCGACGCGCGCTGCGCCGTTCACATCCAGCTTATACCCGGGAGTAATCGTGCCATTGTTTACACCCACCCCTCCGAAGGTGAACGTCCCATCCTCAGCCAAGATCGACACGACGCGGTGACCGTCAGCGCCCGCGCCGGAAATATTGAGCCCATTATCATACCATTGATAGCCGATCTTCCCGGCAGTTGTCCCCTTGCCGGACGCTCCTATGCCGAACTCCAACACGTTGTTGCCGGAAATCGTCACCGGCCCGGTAACTTCTAAACCGGTCGTCTTGACGGTGCCGTTGACATCCAGGGCGGAGGCTGGGGAGGCCTTGTTAATTCCGACATTGCTGCCGGTAATATTCACGACCTGAGCATAGGTGCCGTTGACCAGGGTCTGCGCGTTGACCGCCCTCTGCGCCAGGAATGCGTAGGGCGAGGTGAGCAGGCGCAGCCGAGGCTGGATGGTGACGTCCGACCCGTCTGAAGCGATGCCTTTGACCGTAACCCCGATGTAGCGTTGGGAGGCGTCCGAACCGGCAAACACATCGGACAGCTTGCCATTCGGCTCGGTGTTGTAAGGGCTTCCTTCGCCCAGCAAAACGCTGAAGTAGCCCTTGTCCACCGTAATGGTCTGCTGTTCCGACCAGAGCAGATGCGAGGTGTCGGTCGACGCCTGGTCGTTCCAGATGCGGAAGATGACGTCGTAGTTCTGGGGGTTGGCATCGCCCAGCTTATTCCCGTTGGCATCCACCAGGTAGCCCTGGTAGGTGAGCCGTTCGGGCGGGCTGAAATTCGGCACTTCGGCGCGCAACTCTAGCGGCGCCAAGCCAGCCGCCAGGCATAGCAACAACAGGGTTGAGATAGCGGCGTAGCCACGAATCGGAGCGACGCCGTCCGGCGTGATGGGTATGTTGTAACGGGTCATAAATTTGCTATTTGTGATTTGCGTGAGGCTCTGGAAATCGTCACCGGGCGGCAGAAAACTCAAGGTGATCTGCCGGGCGATGTTGTAGGATTCGGCGCCCGGGGGTAATTCCTCTTGAAAACTTGCATCGAGGTTGTCGTGGTCGGGGTTGTAGGTATGGAGGAACGGATTGGAGGCTTGGTCATCGTACGGCAGGGAGACGGCGGTGGCGAGGGTGCCGCCGGGTTCCAGTGTGCCGGTACAGACCCAGGGGGCGTTGTTGCTGGACCATGGCAAATCCACCGCGCTGATGCGCCGGGCGGTGGCCAGACGGGCAGGGTCGAGCGCGCTCTGGCTGGTGGCCACCACCAGGTTCGAGCCGGGGTCCAAGCCGTAATAGACTCGCTGAAGCAGGACGGTGTTGGCGCCGTCATTGTGCAGGATCAGCCGCAAGGGGAAGGGTTGGCTTACCGCGCCCAGGTCGGTCTCGATGCCGGTCACGACGTAGCTCCCGTTGTTCGAGATCACCAAATTGTTAATGGCATCCCGCTGGTAGGTCTTGAGGTAATTGGCTACCTGCGTGATGCTGGCTTGGCCGACCCACAATCCGGCCGTCGAGCCTTGCACCGCCGAGACCGGCACGTCCACCTCTGAAAAGCCGAAGGAATCGGTGAATTGCAGGATGCCGGCGTAGAGGGCGCCGGGGCTGCTATTGTTCATGACATACCGGTTCAGGCCCAGGACCACCTGGATATCGGAGCCGTCCTGCCCTTGCGGCGGCAGCGTCCAGCTTTGCGAACTGGCGGTTGAAAGCGCGGTGTAGCCGTAAGTCAGGTTCGCCGAGTTCAGCGCCCCCCGCACCAACAGCGGCGGTAGATCAACGATGGCCGGCTGGCCCTGCGGCGGGGTTTCCGAGGTCAGCAGGTTCAGCGTGACGGTCACATTGGTCGCGGTGACATTGATCAGTCGAAAGCTTTATTGGCCGGCCGTGTCGCCAAACTTCGCCCCGGCCATGTCCGGGAAGACGACCTTGACGGGCCCAAAATACTTATTAAACAGAGTGCCGGAACTGATCCAGAATGCCTCGCCCCGCGTGACCGGCGTGGTGTGGTAGGCGAACAACTGGCTGGGATTGCCTGAACCTAAAGGCCCACCCTGGTAATGGTAGATTTGCGCCACGCTCACAAGATTCGGGGCCAGGGAGAGGAAAGTGTCGAATTCCGGCAGGTTGGCCGGGGGCGTTGGAAGACCGAGGAAGTTCAAGCCGCTGGTCGTCCAGGAGTAGTCCGGCGCCACCGGTTTACCCTTGACGTTCCAGGTGTAATTGGTGGTGGCCATGGAATAAACCAGGTAGGCGGCGTTGGGAACCAGGGTGCCCAGGCTGCCGCTAACTTCGCTCCCCAACCGGCCCCAGACTACCCATTGACTGCCGCCAATCGGCGACTGTGGGCTGGTGACGAACTGTTCGGTGCCCGCTGGACGCTGCCAAAGCCAGAGCTCGGAAATCGGATTGTTCGCATCCGAGCCGACAAGACTGTCCAGGGAGTCGTATGAGGCGTCCACGTGCAGATAAACAGCCGACCAACCCGGCTTGACGAGGATGGACTGCGCTTGCCATTGCGCCAGCGCGCTCAGCGGCAGGAGCAAGAACAAGAGCAGATGCGAGACTCGAGCGGTTGGCCGAGCAAAACGCCGGGAAAGAAGGGTGAAAAGATGGGAATTCATGGCCTGCGATAAAGATACCAAGTCGGCTGAGGATTGAGGCACTGAAGCGAAGGGACGGGTGTCCCGTTGGAAAGGCCGCCAAACAAGATGAATTGCGTGCCTGACCACACTGCGGCCGCCTGGCTGCGGGCTTGCGGATTTCCCGAAGCGCTTAACGGTCGCCAGGTATTATTGACCGGGTTGTAGGCCGCTCCATCTTTGGCGGTTCCGAGGGCGGTTTCCCCGCCGAAAATGAGCATCTCGATGCCGGTCCATACGGCGGCCTGGCCGCTCCGCGCCGCAGGCGCATTGATTGTCGAGATAGACGACCAGGCATTGGCGACCGGATCATAAGCGGCCCCGACGTTGAGCAGGGCGCCATTGCTCAGCCCGCCCCAAATGAGCAACTCTTGGCCGGTCCACACGGCCGTTTCGCCCGTGCGGGGACGGGCGAAACG
>JAMCZD010000526.1 GCA_023473405.1 Candidatus Omnitrophota bacterium | reverse complement strand
AGTCACGGAAGGCCTGCTTAACATGGTCGAAATGGCATTTCGGCACGGACAGTGAACGGATCGGCCACCTCGACAGCGAATATTCGAACGCGCTGCGGCACAGCCAAACCCAATTCACGAGCCAGGGCAAGGACTTCACCGATCCCCAAAAAATGAGGGGACATAGCGGGGAGGATTTTAAGGTCGCCCAACCCGATCTCGTGCAGGAAACCAGGTGGGGCCCGATGAGTTTGCACCGCATCGACCAGGACCAACGCATCGAAATCGACGATTTCATCGAGGAGGGACAGGCCCATCTCGAGACTTTCCCTGACTTCGATGGCGTCCCCTGCCCTTTCGAGGCGAAGGCGAATTTCACGGGCAACGTGAAGCCCGATAGCATCATCGCTCAGGATGTCGTTGCCCAAGCCTAGGATGAGGATTCGATTCGTGTTCAGATTAAGTTCATTCCTGAATCAGTTTGCGGATTAGATTCTTTTGTGGATCGTAAATACTAATGGCCAGGGGCATATGTCCTGGGAGTGAGTGCGTAGCGCAACCCAGGCACGGGTCGTAAGCGCGAAATGCCATTTCGACCATGTTAAGCAGGCCTTCCGTGACTTGGCCTTTATGGATCAAACCCTTCGCCGCTTTTTCGATGCTCATGGCGATACGCGCCGAGTTGTTTTGCGTAGCCACAATGAGGTTGGCCTTGGTAATCAATCCATCGGCATCCGTTTCGTATTGATGGAACAAGGTGCCGCGCGGCGCCTCGACCACGCCGTAACCAATAGTGGGTTTCTCGGTGGGTATGGTGCGGATGTCGGTGCTGGTGATCTCGGGATCGTTAACCAACTCGACGATCCGTTCGGCCGCCTGGATCATCTCGACCACGCGCGCCCAGTGATTGGCGAGGGTGTGGTGGACGGGTTTGCCGCTCAGGGTGCTGAAGAATTCATCGTAAGCCTTTTGGGCCTGGGGGGTAGCCATGCCATCGGCGGCGTTGAGGCGCGCCAGCGGGGCAACGGAATAAATCCCGTTCTGGGGGCCTTCCTCGAAGCCATGCCATCCCAAGGGTTTCAGAAAACAGAACTTGACGTAGCTCCAAGGCTCGACGTGTTCGGCGACGTAATCACGATACTGTTGGACGGGGAATTTGGCGTATTCCTTTGCTTGGGGGTCCACGACGCGGAGCAGGCCATCGTAAAAATTGACCTTGTTATTCTGATCCACCAAACCCATGTAATACGTTTTATGGGTGTAGGCATCCGAGGTAATCAATTTCACGTAGTCCGGATTCTTCAGGACGATGTCGTGAAACACCTGGAGCGTGAACAGGGCAAATTCGAGGCTTTCCTTGGCTAATTGCTGGAAGCGAGGCAGGTCCTCGACCGCCAGGCCTTTGGAAACGCCGCCCGGCAGGCCGAGCACGGGATGGATGACCTTGCCGCCGAAATAGGCGATCAATTCGCGCAGGCGGCGCCGCATCGATATGACCTTCTTGCCAACCTCAACGCCGACCTTCTGGACGACGCCAACCACGTTGCGCAATGCCGGATCGGCCTGCGGTCCCACGATGAAGTCTGGTCCTCCCAAGATGTAAACATGGAGGGCGTGGTCTTCGAGCATGAAGGTGTTGTAAACCAGCTCGCGGATTTTGCGGGCGGCGCTGGTGGGCTCGACCTTGTAGAGGTCATCCAGGGCCTTGGTTGCGGCCATGTGATGAGCCGTGGGGCAGACGCCACAGATGCGACTGGTAATCTGCGGCATGTCTTCGGCGGGGCGCCCCAGGCTGAACACCTCGAAGCCGCGCAGTTCGGGCACCTGGAAATAGGCGCGCTCGACCTCACCTTGGTCATCGAGGAAGACATCGATTTTCCCATGACCTTCGAGCCGAGTGATGGGGTCGACCGTTACGCGGCGGCGTTGATTCTGGTAAGCGGCATTGGCGCGCTCGTTTCCTTGGTTCCAAGCATTTTGGGCTGCGGGGTTCATACGGCGGCATCCTTTCCGTTGACGGGGAGGTTCACTTTGCGACGGAGCAGGCTCTTGGCCAGTCCGTAACGGTAGAAGGTCCCGACCGGGTCCGGTATGCCGGACAGGACCTGATTGATTTCCTTTTCTTCTTTCGGGGCGATATTGGAGCAGATTGAGGAGAGCATTTTTGCCCCCTGGTCCTTGACGCGCGAAGTGGGACCGAAGCAGCCGGTGCACGGCATGTTGCCTTGGATACAAGCGGCTTCGCATCCGCCGCGGGTGGCAGGCCCCATGCAGACGACACCTTGCGCCAACAGGCACTTGGTCGGGTCCAGCTTGGTCCAATGCGGGCGCTTGAACTCGGTGAAGCTCAGGTCAGTGGGTTTGGACTCCTTGCGGGGGCATTGTTCACATAGGGCGATGTCCGGGGCAAGGACGCTGCCTTTGGGTGGGAGTTTACCTTCGAGCAGCGCCGCTACGGCTTGCTTGGTGATCTTGGCGGTCGGCGGGCAACCGGGAACATAATAGTCCACATCAACGACCTGATCGAGCGAGCGTACGACATGCCGCAACTCGGGGAGATGAACGACCCGTCCCTTTTCCTCGAACTGGAGCATGGGACGCGTTTTCTGGTCATTGACCACGGTCGGGGCTTCTTCGTAGACGAATTTCAGGATTTGCTCGCGCGAGAACTGGTTGGCGAGGCTGGGGATGCCGCCCATGTGAGCGCAGGAGCCGTAGGCGATCAGGTATTGGCTCTTGCGCCGCAACAGATGGGCCATTTCCTCTTGCTCGGAGGAGCGAATGGCGCCATTGAGCAGTGTAGCCACGATCGATTTATCGGGCATGGCCTCGACGTCTTTCTTTTTAAAGTCCATCGCTACCGGCCAGAACACAATGTCGACCGCCTCGACCACGCCCAGGATGTCTTCTGCCAAGTCGACTACGGCCTCTTCGCAACCGCCGCAGGAGGCGCACCAATAAAAGCCAATCTTAGGTTTAGTGGGCATAAGCAACCTCTTTTTCTTCCGGAGTAGTCATTTTTTGTTCAAGGGATTTCATCTCCTGGTCCCAGTCCTGGAAACGGCCCGGCATCCCCAGCGAGCCCAACGCTTGAACCTTTTCGACCATATCGTTGATGGCCCATTTGACCTTTTCCCCTTCGGCGGCCGAAATCCATTCGAGCCGGAGCCGGTCATTTTCGATTCCCATTTCAGGAAGCATCCGTCTAAGGAGCTGGAACCGGCGCAACATCTTGTAATTACCCTCGGAGTAGTGGCAGTCATTGGGGTGACAGCCGCCGATGAGGACACCATCGGCGCCTTTGGCAAAGGCCTCGAGGATGAACTGCGGGTCAACGCGTCCGGAACACATGACGCGAATGATACGCACATTGGCGGCGTATTTGAGCCGGGAGACCCCGGCCAGGTCGGCCGCCGTATAGGTGCACCAGTTGCAGAAAAACGCCACGATACGCGGCGTCCATTCTCCGTTAGTCATAAGCGAGTACTCCTTCTATTTCTTTGAAGATTTCTTCATCTTCAAACAGGTTTTGGTGGATTGAACCGGACGGACAGGCCGCGACACAGGTACCGCAGCCTTTGCACAGGGCTTCATTAATGACCGCCTTTTTCTTGTCTTCAACAAAGCTGATCGCGCTGTAAGGACAGAGGGGGACGCAAGACTTGCACCCGGAGCAATCGGTTTCATCGACGAAGGCGGTGTTAGGCTCTTGTTCGATATATTTTTTATCAATCAAGGCCATGGCCTCGGCAGCAGCAGCGCCAGCCTGGGCCACCGTGTCGGGAATGTCCTTGGGCCCCTGGCAGCAACCGGCAATGAACACGCCGTCGGTGAACGTGCTGACCGGGGCCAATTTGGGGTGCCGTTCCAGGAAAAAGCCTTCCGAACCACAGCTCATATTGAACATGCGGCGGACGGCCTGGGCATCGGTATGCGGTTCGAGGCCGGTGGCCAACACCACCATGTCCACCGGAATCCGACGCACATACCCGGCGAGCGTATCCTCGACGCGCATGACCAGCTTGCCTTCCTCTTCCGGGGTAAACGCCCAGTCGGTAACTTCGCCGACGCGTCCGCGGATGAAATGCACGCCTTCGTCCAGGAGCTTATCATAAAACTCATCATAGCCCTTCCCCGGCGTGCGCATATCAATGTAGAAATTGTAAATTTCCGTTGCCGGGTCGGAATGTTCCTTGAGCAGGTGAGCCAATTTCAAGGAATACATGCAACAGACGCGCGAGCACCAGCGATTCGTCTTTTCGTCGCGAGAACCGACGCAATGAATGATCCCGATGGCCTTGGGTTTTTGCCCGTCTCGGAGAACCACCTCGCCGCCGGTTGGACCGGAGGCATTAACCAGGCGCTCGACCTCGAGGGCGGTATAAACGTTTTGATGCACCCCATATCCATAGGCTGCCAGGCGCTTGGCATCGAAGGTCTTGAAGCCGGTAGCCAGGATGATGGTTCCGACGTCGATTTGTTTCAGCTCTTCCTTTTGATGAAAGTCAATGGCTTGGCGGTCGGCACAGGCCGCCACGCAGGTCTGTTTGCATTTGCCCAGTTTAAGCTGCAAGCAGGTCTCGGGGTCGATCAACACCACCTGGGGTGTGGCCTGAGGGAACGGGATATAGATGGGTTTGCGTTTTCCCAAGCCCTCGTTGAATTCGTCGGGAAACTTGGGTTCCTTATAAACGCAGGCCTTGATGCATTCCTGGCAACCAACGCACAGGTCTTCGTGGACGTAACGCGGCTTGCGTCTGACGGTGACTTTATAATTGCCGACATATCCCTTCACCTCGGCCACCTCCGAATAGCTCCAAAGGGTAATATTGGGATTTGAACCAACGGCGGACATCTTCGGCGTGAGAATGCAAGCCGCGCAATCGAGCGTGGGGAATGTTTTGTCAAACCGGGCCATATGCCCGCCGATGGTCGGATCCCGCTCGACCAGGTAGACCTTCTTGCCGGCATTTGCGAGGGTCAGGGCCGCGTGGATGCCGGCGATGCCACCGCCCACCACCAGGACGTCGGGGTGGATAGGCACCTTTTTCATTTCCAGCGGCTTGTGATAAGCAACCCGCTGGATGGCGGCACTGGCGAGAGCCTTGGCCTTTTCCGTGGCAGCCTGGCGGTCAGTATGCACCCAGGAATCATGCTCGCGGATATTGACCATGTGAAAGAAGAACGGATTCAGCCCGCCTTTTTCGGTTGCCTGGCGGAAGGTATGCTCATGCAGCAGGGGCGAGCAGGACGCCACCACCACACGATTGAGCTTATGGTCTTTTATGTCTTGTTGGATGAGCTCTTGTCCTGGATCGGAGCACATGTACTTATAGTGTCGGGACAAGGCTACTCCGGGAAGTTTCTCCACGTATTGGGCGACGTCGGCCACATCCACCATGCCGGCGATGTTGCTGCCGCAGTGGCAAATATAAAACCCAATTCGAATCTCGTTATTATTGTCCATCCGAGTTGCTTTTCTACTGAGAGCGGTTTTTTATTACAAAGATTTCAAAACTAATCATTCATGGGCAGTGACAAACGCATGGGTTATGCTGATGTTCCGTCTTCAGGCCGCCACTCCCGGTGCCGGCAACGGTTTCATCGGGGCAAATCCGCGTTGCAGTCCAATTTGTTCGGCTGGAAGGCCGAACGCCAACCCCATCAATTGCGAGAAGAACACCACCGGGATTTCCACCGGTTCCCACTTGGCGGCGATCTTGTCGCGATAAGCATCCAGGTTGAACTGGCAAAGGGAACAACAGGTGGACATGACATCGGCCTGGCGTTTGATGGCTTCCTTGAGGAGGATGTAGGTGCAGAGCAACCCGGGTTCTGGCAAGGTGCCGGTGAGGCTGCCGCCGCAGCACCGGGTTTTTAATGGGTAATAGACCAGCTCGGCCCCGAGGGCGTTGAGGAGGCGGTCCATCGCAGTCGGGTTTGCCTGGTCATCAAACGTTGAATAAGGCCGGACAATTTGGCAGCCGTAATACGGGACCACCTTCAATTCGCGCAAGGGACGGGTTACCCGCTTCTTGATCCGGTCGAGACCGACGTCGTTGACCAAAACGTCGAGGGGATGTCTTACCTTGACTTTGCAATTGTAGGTCAGATTGGCCGTTTTCAAGGCTCGGCGAACGGTGTTGGCGATTGCCTTGGATTCCTCGACGTAGTGCCTGGCCTTGTTCAAGACCAAGTAACAGGCGCTGCACGGGGCAACTATGTCGGAATAGCCGGCCTTCTCGGCTATGGCCAGGTTGCGGGCGGCCAGGACGCACGATTTGACTTCGTCCACCGCCATGTAAGCGGTGGCTCCGCAGCAATTCCAATCTTCGATTTCCTGCCATTCAACGCCTAAAGCTTTGAACACGGGAAGCAGGGACTCCTCGTAAGCCCGTCCGGTGCCGCGCAATGAACAACCTGGATAGTACGCGTATTTCATGATGATTAATGCTGGCCGTTGCCTTTTGAATTCGAGTGATTGTTATTGTTGTTTGCCAAGGCGGGCGGCAAGGCGCTCAGGGCGACATTGTCGACCATTTCCATCATTTTTTGTAATTCCCTTCGGCGTTTGATTTTGTCCGGCCTGACCGAAAAGCGTCCGCTTCGAATCAAGCCCAGGCCCAGCTTCCACATCTTGAAAATGGCCAGCCAATTGGTCTTCAAGAAAAGCCGCATTACCAGCCAGTTCTCGGTAACCCGGCCCCAACTGTGGGCCATGTGCGAGAATTCCTTGGCCAGGACGGGGATGGGGAATCGTTTGGGATAAATCCCCTCTTGAATGGCCCGCTGTTTCAATTCGTACATGATGTCCGTGATCCGGATTTGGCGGGGGCACTCGACGGTGCAGGCGTAACATGATGCGCAGAGCCAGATCGTATGGCTGCGCAACACCTCGTTTTTGAAGTCGGACCGGGTGAGGGCCATTACTTGGCGGGGCGAATAATCCATGTAAATGCTCAAGGGACAAACCCCGGAACACGTCCCGCACTGGATGCAGCTTTCGAGGTTCTCGCATCCGGGCACTTTCATCACATCATGCCCGAAACCCTTTACGCGGTCGGCCTCGTACTTGATCGTGCGCGTTAGCTCGATCATAAAACCTTTCGTTTAATACTCATTTTGTGCATTTATCTAATCACATTAAAAGACTGTGGAACATGCGCCTTTGAGACTTTTGAGTTGGCAGTCCGCCCCGCCTCCCCCGTTCGTCTTCGCCCGGGAACGAGGCGGATGCATGTTCCAGTTATTTCGTCGGCGAGAAGCTGATCATAGAACGATTTCGGCCTTCATAAGCTTCTCTTCGGGAGCGCGGGTCAAACGGGCGCCCACGTGCTCGCACACCGTTCTCATTTCATGGTTTTCGGGCAGCATATTGGCGGTGATCCGGCTCAGTTTCTCGTTGCGGGCGATCTGGACCAGGAGCTTCATGAATTGGGTGCCCAAGCCCCGTTTTTGATACTCGTCGCTCACCACGAGGGCAAACTCGGCTTCGTTGGTAAAAGGCAGTTTGCTCAGCCGTCCGACGCCTAGAACCTGGTGTTCGCCCGTGGCGGGGTTGCGATAATCGGCGACCAAGGCGATCTCGCGGTCATAATCGTTAAAGCAGATGCGGGTCAGCCGATCATGCGCCACGCGCTGGCTGAGATTGATCTGGTGGAAATACCGGAAATAAACGCTGCGCTCGGTCAGTGTGGCATGGAACTTGACCATCAGCGGCTCGTCTTCAGGCATTATCGGCCGAATGCAGACGGGCGTTCCGTCGGTCATTTTCCACTCGGTCACGTAAGACCTCGGGTAAGGCCGGACGGCGAGTTTGGGAAGGTCATCCTCTTTGACCTTGGGATCATGCAGGATGACTCGAGCATCCAGGGCGATCAAACGTTCCGGGGAGGCCAGCAGCGGATTGATGTCGATCTCCTTGATCCGATGCTGCTCGGCCACCAACTGGCTGAAATTGACCATCAATTGTTCCAAGGCGGTCAAGTCAACCGCTTTGCGTCCGCGCACGCCTTTCAGGGCCTCGAAGATGCGGGTTCGTTCCATCATCCGCCGCGCCAGAGTAGTATTGAGCGGGGGCAAGCCGAGCGCCCGGTCTTTGAATACCTCGACTAGCTGCCCGCCGGTCCCGAAGAGGAGCACGGGGCCGAACTGGGGATCGATGCTGCTGCCGATAATCAGCTCATAGCCATCCAGTTTAATCATCGGTTGGACCGTGACGCCCATGAAATGATCGACGCCGGCCTTCTCCGTGACCGATTGTTGAATGGCCTTGAAGGCCTTCTCAACCGCCTCCGCGCTGGTCAGATTCAGTTGCACACCGCCCACGTCGGTCTTGTGGGTGATGGTTTCCGAGTAGAGCTTCAACACCACCGGGAACCCGATTTCCTGCGCCACCTTGACCGCTTCCGCCGCAGCCGTGGCAATCCGGGTCAGGACTGTGGGAATCCCGTAGGACGCCAGCAATTCCTTGGACTCGAACTCGGTCAAGATGGTACGGCCGGAACCGAGTACCTTCTTGATGAGCTTCTCCGCTTGCGCCCGTGTGCCGGACGAATCAGCCAGGTCATCACGCACCATTGGGGTCTCATACAGGGCGCGCAGATTCTCGCTGTATCGCCACATCGAGTCGAACACGCGCGCGGCGGTGTCCGGATACGAATAAGTGGGAATGCCGCTTTCGTTGAGGATAGCCTCGCCGGCCGCCACACTCATGCCCCCCATCCAACTGGCCAGGAAAGGCTTATTCCCAGCCTTGGCATAAGGACGCAGATGCTCGGCGGTGCGGGTGGCGTCAGTCATGGCTTGAGGGGTTAGAATAGCCAGAATCCCATCGTTGTTGGGGTCCTTGGCCATGATTTCCACGGCCTTGGCGTATAATTCCGGACTGGCATCCCCCAAGACATCCACTGGGTTGTTCCGACTCCAATGCGCCGGCAATATCTTGTTCAGGGCGTCAAACGACTCTTTCGACAGCTCGGCTAGTTCGCCACCGTTGGCGATCAAGGCGTCGGTGGCCAAAACGCCCGGGCCGCCTGCGTTGGTGATCATGGCGAGCCGGTTGCCACGAGGCCGCGGCTGGCGGGACAAAACCTCGGCCAAGTAGAACAAGTCGGAAATATTATTCACCCGCAGAACCCCGCAACGCCGGAAGGCTGCTTCCAGGACTTCGTCACTGCCGGTAAGCGAACCGGTATGCGAAGCGGCGGCGCGAGCCGCACCCTCGGTGCGACCGGGCTTGATCACGATGATCGGCTTGGTCAACGCCACCTCGCGGGCGGCTGAAAGGAATGCCCTGGCATCACCGATGGTTTCCATGTAAATGACGATGCTTTTAGTGTTGGGATCGTTGCCCAGGTAATCAATCAAATCCCCCCAACCCACATCCAGCATCGAGCCGATCGATACGAAGGCGCTGAATCCAACCATCTCCCGCAGGCTCCAATCCAGGACCGCCGTGCACAGGGCGCCGCTCTGGCTGATAAAACCCACATTGCCGCGCCGCGCCATGCCGTTGGCAAAAGTCGCGTTGACGCCGGTAACCGGGTTCATCACCCCCAGGCAATTGGGCCCCACGATCCGCATCTTTCCGCGCCGGGCAATCTCCAGGACTTGCTGTTCCAACTCGACTCCCGCGGGCCCGGTCTCTTTGAATCCGGCCGAGATGATCACCGCCCCGGGCACCCCGGCTTTCACACACTCCTCGATAATCGCCGGGGCGAACTTGGATTGCGTTACCAAAACCGCCAAGTCAACGGGTTCGGGCACGGCGGAGATGCTGGGATAGGCCTTGATCCCCAGCACGCTCGGGCGCGTCGGGTTCACCGGGAAAACCGCGCCGCCAAAGGGTGTGCTGATCAGATTCCAGAGAACCGTGCGTCCCACACTGCCCGGCTTTTCCGTGGCCCCGATCACCGCCACGTTTTTAGGAGCAAGAATTGCATCCAACGGGCAGGGCCGGTCACGCCGCAACACATCGTGAGCCGATTCAACCGGCGCCGGGCCCGGCTTTTGTGCTGGACGTGAAGATGATTCCACCTCAGACATCGTATTCCTTTGCTTGTTCGTTCAGTTTCAATTCTCTAAATCCCGTTGTTCACACATCGGACTTTGATCATAATTTCTAATGCCTGGCCCATTGTGCCAAGTCAAATCTTCGCGCTCCTTCCGACCCGCTTCATTCCGCCGATCCGAATCCGTCAAAACCCGACTCCGCCGATCCTTTCCATCCTCTCGATATTCGAACAACTAATTATTAAAATGGTGCCGACACAACGAAAAAACGGATGACGACGCCTTTTCCGCGCGGGGCGAAGCCTCGGGTCTCTTTTACAGGACCTATGGCGAATTGGCGTAAAAAGCGCGGATTTATCGCCTTAACCGATCTGACCCCGGACCGCTTCTATCATCGCTTCTTTACGCTAACACCCCGCCCGGCAATGCACTCCACGGTGGTTGTCAATCTCTTTACTTTTTTTGGCTCGGCGCCGAAATCGGCATTTTAAATAAATTCAGCTTATTTATCCAGCCAGGAATCGCTTTTGATCGCTATTGCTAATGTTTCATTTGCGCGCTCGCTAATATCACCTTTTCTTGTCGGTTGCTGCTCAGATATCGTCCAGACTGAAGCGCGTATCGGGGAATTGGCGGACGGTTGTCAGTAAATAGCCGGCGAGTTTGAATTCGCGTTGAGCGCTCTTTTGGGTTCAATTATTAAGTTGGCATCCGAGGGGGAAGGAATTAGATTATTACCGTAGACATGAGTTATAGTGGCAAAGGGACGGAGCCATTCCCTGGTGCCGCCTACGACATCGTTGCGCTAGCGGCGTCTGCTGGAGGTTTAAATGCGATTAGCCAAGTGTTATCCGGGCTCGGCTCAGACTTCCCGGCGGCGGTGGTTGTGGTGCAGCATCTGGATCGCCATCATCCAAGTCTAATGGCCGACATCCTGCGTCGGCGGACCGCGCTGGCTGTGAGGCAGGCGGAAGAGGGGGATGCATTGCGACCGGGGACGGTTTATATCGCGATGCCGGACCGGCACCTGTTGGTAAACCCGGACGGAACACTGTCTCTTTCTCATTCGGAGTTGGTGCATTTTGTGCGTCCATCGGCGGACTTGTTATTTGAGTCGGCGGCGGCCAGTTATACAAACAGAGTAATCGTGGTGGTATTGAGCGGGACGGGCAGCGACGGCAATATGGGGGTAACAGCGGTCAAGAAGATGGGTGGGATTGTCATTGCCCAAGACCGGGCCACAGCCGAATTTTTTGGCATGCCCGAAGCGGCCATTAGCACCGGCGATGTCGATTACATCCTTCCGCTAAAAGAGATCGCCAGCTTTTTAATCAAGCTGGTCACTCTTTCTCATGAATGCCCAAGCATATAATCAGCAGTTGGAGACTTTGCTCGAGTTCCTCAAGCGCAGCCGCGGTTTCGATTTCACCGGTTACAAGCGAGCCAAAATCTTTAGCCGGCTGAATTTTTCGCTCAATGACAGCGGTTACCTCTTCCTGGGAATGGCGGAAATGCCCTTGCCTCCGTCCAATCTCTTCGCGTCAGTCGACCTCAAGAGCCGCATCTTCACCAAGGTGCGCAACAGCAACGCGCGTGAACGGTTCGTGGCTTTGGGCACAGCAAACGTCCCCGGTGGTCCCAACCATGTGGCCGCGCAAATGGTCCTGCGCGATGCCGCCTTCGACTCCGCCCCAATCGCCCAGATGGTCGTGGACCGGGGCAGCCAGTTGATCCTGGCCAATTGTATTGCGCGCGCCATGTTTAACCTGACCCCGCAAAACCTGGGGTGTCTGTTCCAGGATTTGGAGATTTCCTACCGCCCGGTCGAATTGAGGTCGTCAATGGAAAAAGCCTTGCGAGAAGGCACGCCGGTGCAATTAAATGACATCGAATGGGCCACTTCCAAAGGAACGCGCTTTCTGGATATTCAAATCGTGCCTCTGAACGGCACCAACGGCACCTTGGGCACGGCGATCTTCTTTATTGAAACCACCAGCCAGAATCAATTGCGACAGCAGCTGGTCCTGGCCAATCACGAGTTGGAAACCGCCTTGGCAGAACTCCAGTCCACCAACGAGGAGCTCGAGACAGCCAACGAGGAACTGCAATCGACGGTCGAGGAACTCGAAACCACCAACGAGGAATTGCAGGCCACCAACGAGGAATTGGAAACAATGAACGAGGAGCTTCAGTCAACCAACGCCGAATTGGCAGCCGTTAATGACGAATTGCAGCAGCGGACCGACAGCCTTAATGAATTGAACACATACCTCGAGTCCATCCTCAGCAGCTTGCGCGGCGGCGTAATCGTCCTTGACGAAGCAATGAACATTCGCGTCTGGACCAAAAAATGCGAGAATCTTTGGGGATTGCGCTGCCAGGAAATCCAGGGGCACAACCTGTTCGGCCTCGATTTCGGTCTGCCGGTAGAACAGCTCAAGAAACCATTTCGGTCGCTGTTGTCGAGCACGTCGGACCATGAGGAATTGGTCCTCGCGGCAACGAATCGGCTGGGCAAAACCATTCAGTGCAAGATCAATGGGCAGCCGCTCCGAAACGCCAAGGGCGAGATTCGGGGTATCATTTCGCTAATCGAGGAGTTGGAGTAACTAACCGCTATGGAACCAGATAACATAAACCACCAAATCGAGGCAATCCGACGCCGTCTCGCCGAGTTGACCCTGGGCGGCAATTCGTCGTTGGAAAAGGATGCATTGCTGCAGGAAAGCCTCGAAGAAATCCGCACCTGTTTGGAAGAATTGCAGGTCGCGGGTGAAGAATTGCGCCAGCAGAATGAGGAACTGGTCCAGGCACGCGACCAGATCAAGTTCGAACAACAGCGATATCAGGAATTGTTCGAGTTCGCCCCCGAGGCTTACCTCGTTACCGACTCCAACGGCAGGATTCTCCGGGCCAATCAAGCGGCTGCTGCGCTGGCCAATGTCCCCGCCGAGTTTCTTCTCCGCAAATCTTTGATCACCTTTGTCGAGGTTCAAGACCGGGCACCTTTTCGCCTGCAATTAGCTCGATTCAATCTCCATCGGCCGGCGCAGGAATGGGAGGCGCTCTTCAAACCTCGGCATGGCGAAGTGCTGAGTGTGATTCTGACCATGATGCCGGTTCGTTGTCCACATGATGAAGCCATCCAATTGCTCTGGATGATTCGCAATATCACGCGACGAAAAACCGCCGAAAACGAATTGCGTAAGGCCCAATTCCTGCTCGAAAAGCGTGTCGAGGAACGTACTGCCGACCTTGTCCAGGTCAATCAAGCGCTCCAAAGTGAAATCTCCGAGCGCACCAAGGCCCAGGAGCAGCTGAGGGATTTGAATCAACATCTGGAGGAACAGGTCAAGGACCGCACTGCCGTGGCCGAGCAACGCGCCGATCAACTCCGTCTGATGGCCATTACATTAGCCCAAACTGAAGAAATCGAACGTCATCGGCTGGCCCAAATCCTTCACGATCACCTGCAACAAATCCTGCTGGCTTCGCGGCTCAAAATCGAAACCCTGCTCAAACGACCGCCTCGCAAGTCCTCGACCATCCTTCGGGAAACCCGGGACCTGCTCAGCCAGGCTGTCAAGGCCTCGCAGACACTCACCGCCGAACTCAGCCCCCCTATCCTCCACGAAGCCGGACTGCTGCCCGCCCTGAACTGGCTGGCTCGCTGGATGCATGAAAAACACCAACTACACGTTCAAGTAGTAGCCTATGAATGGCCCGAGCCTGTCGAAGAAGTGCGGCTCCTGCTTTTCAGCGCAACCAGGGAGTTGCTGTTGAACATTGTCAAGCACGCAAGGGTTGATCACGCCAGGGTCCAGGTAAGCGCAACCGACAAAGGCCAAATCTTGATCAGTGTTGACGATAAGGGCGATGGTTTTGATCCAGCCCAGCTCCGCAAAGGGAGAGATTCGGAAGGCGGTTTCGGCCTGGCAAGTTATCGGGAACGAATCGAGATTCTGGGCGGCCGCCTGCAAATCACCAGCTCCCCGGGACACGGCACCCGAATTGCCATCATGGTTCCACCCGAACCTTTGGGTGGGAAACATCCTGCCGCTCCGCGAACCGTCGCTCCCCCTCCCCCTTTGCCCGTCGAACGGCAAATCCCCACATCTCCGGGAACACCACAAGAATCGAAGAACAATAAGCTGCGAGTGTTGCTGGCTGATGACCATCAAATCCTGCGGCAGGGCCTGGCCAACTTGCTTCACCTCGAACCTAATCTCGAGATCATAGCCGAGGCCTCCGACGGTCAGATGGCCGTTGAAATAGCCCGGAGCTTGCGTCCCGACGTCATCGTGATGGACATCAGCATGCCCCGGTTGAATGGGCTCGATGCCACCCGCGCCATTATGGCTCATCTTCCAGAAACGCGCGTGATCGGGTTGTCCATGCACGAAAAGGCGGACATGGCAGAGGCCATGCGCGTCGCCGGTGCCGCCGCCTACCTGACCAAGGACAGCTCGCCGGAAATCCTGGTGGCTGCCATACAGGGTGAATCGATCCGCCGGCCCAAAGCACGGTAGGGACGAGCTGCGCTCGTCCCACTATCCTTGGAGGGGGATGGCAAGCTTCCTGGCGCGACACCGCTTTGATTGGCCTGAAAGGCAATGCGCTGTCCACGCTTCGCTCCGTTGGCGCGCTCCCTCGCTCAATCACGGCAGCCCAGCAGCGCTGCCCTACCCGACCCCACGCACGCACACTTCCCCGCCAGAAACTCCAGCTTCTTTCCATTTTGTCTCTCACATTGTCTCTGACTTTCTCTCTAAGGATGCTCAAAAGCCCTGCAACAAAGTGATGGACAAGGTGAAGGACGAAGCTCGAGTCACGCCATATTGAGAATTGCAGAAACTCCCTTGCCTCGGGCGCCGCATCGGTTACGTTTCCGCATTGTGACAATGGATGCTTTAACCGGCCGCCCCATGCGGGTGGGAATGATCTCGCTGGGCTGCGCCAAAAACCTGGTCGATGCCGAAATCATGCTCGGCTCCCTGGCGCGCGCCGGTATCGAGATCACCACCGACGCAGCCTTGGCGGACGTAGTCATCATCAATACCTGCTCATTCATCGATGCCGCCCAGGAGGAAAGCGTGGATGTCATCCTGGAAACCGCCCGGGCGCGAACGGTCCAAGACCACCCCCAGGGCATCGTCGTCGCCGGTTGTTTGCCCCAGCGTTTTCGGGATGAATTACCTAAATTACTGCCCGAGGTTGACGCCTTCATGGGGATTGATCAAATCCCCGCCATCGGCCAAATCGTCCGGCAGGCCTACGCGCGGCGCACCGGGAACCTCGCCCATCTAAACAGCGTCAACACACGAGGAAATATCCAACTCGTCTCACCAGCGGAGGCTGCGCCGGCCTTGACTCCGCTCAAGGCAACCCCAACTACCCAGCCCGATTTGGACACACCTGACAGTCAGCTTGTCCAGGTATCCCCCCGCCCGGTCTATATCCCCGACTATGCAACCCCGCATTTTCGGTTGACCCCGCGGCACTTTGCCTATTTGAAAACCGCCGAAGGCTGCAATCACCCATGCAGTTTTTGCGTCATCCCGCGCATTCGCGGACGGCATCGCAGCCGGGCACAAGCCGATATTGTTCAGGAAGCCCGCCAACTAATCGCCGCTGGCGTCAAGGAACTAAACCTGATTTCCCAAGATACCACTTATTATGGGTTGGACCTCCGCCCGGCCCAAACCAAGATTGCGCACTCGCCGGAACGATCCAGCCCCGCCACGAATGTTCCGGCTGACGGAAGCCCAACCCTATGCAGCCTGTTGCGCGAGTTGAACGATCTGCCCGGCGATTTTTGGATTCGCTTGCTCTACACCCACCCCGCCCACTGGACGGAAGAGCTGATTCAAACTATCGTCGATTGCCCCAAGGTCGCTCGCTACATCGACATTCCTTTGCAACATATTCACCCTGTCATGCTCGAACGTATGCGCCGCGAGACTTCCTCACAATATATCGCCGACCTCCTGACCAGCATCCGCGCGCGGATACCGGGCATAGCCTTGCGCACCACCTTCATCGTCGGGTTCCCCGGTGAAACCGAATCCAGCTTTCAAACCCTGTTGAATTTTATCCAGGCAATGCGCTTCGAACGGTTGGGCGTGTTCACCTATTCATCCGAGAAAGGCACCCGCGCCGCCGCCATGGCACGGAAGATTCCGGACCGCGTCAAGAGAAGGCGCCTCGAACTGGCCATGACCATCCAACAACCCATCGCGCGGCAAGCCGCCGCAGCCCTGGTCGGACAGACTCTTTGCGTCCTGGTGGAACGACAAGTCTCAGCCCGGGACCGACAGCAAACCCGGGTCTCATCCTGGGAGAAACAGCAGCTCCGTGGAACCGGCTCCAGCCAGGGCCAACCGTTGCGCGGACCAATGATGATTGCTCGGACCCAAGCTGACGCGCCCGACATCGACGGCCGCGTCTATGTGCGCGGACGGGTTGCTGCCGGCGAGTTCGCCCAGGTCAAGATCATCGGCCACACCGATTACGATCTCGTCGCCGTTCCCGCCGACTAAATTAGTTGTAATTTCTTTCCTCTCGCATAACATAGGCGCTGTCAATTGACGCATCCCGCAATCGCCGTGACCCGCGAACCGCGCGCACGCAACCGACCCGGTAAAAATCGGAGCGGCAAGAAAGGGATTCGCCAAGTCAGAGATGTTTTGCCACAACTAACCATGCTAAGTGTATGACCAAGAAACCTGCCCTTTCTTCTTGTGGATGCTGCTCCGCAACGGCTTGCCCCGCCCACCCCGGTGACGGCATTACGCGTCGCGATTTTTTAGTTGGCGCGGGAGTGGTGGCCGGTGCCGCCGCCATGGGCGGTTTGGCCTTGTCCTCGCTCAAGGCCAGGGCCGCCCAGGAATCGGCTCGGCGCAGCCTGATCAATCTTCCCTTGCGAATGCAGCCGGTCCTGCTGTACCAAATCTTTCAACACCAGAAGGCCACCAGTTGGCGGCCCTGGGGCGGATTGCACACCGAGGCGCAAGTCACCGAGGAGAAATCCCGGATCGAGGATGAATTGAAGGCCATGGTTCAA
The DNA here is from genome assembly GCA_023473405.1 of Candidatus Omnitrophota bacterium. Taxonomy (GTDB): domain Bacteria; phylum Verrucomicrobiota; class Verrucomicrobiia; order Limisphaerales; family UBA1319; genus JAMCZD01. Next base: position 2,362 of record JAMCZD010000526.1, on the reverse strand, counting down.
CGGGCGGATTTTCCGATCGAAATGCTGCCGCTGGTCGCCGTCAAGAGCCGGTCCGAGGCGGACCAAGTGGCCCAAGGCAAACACGACGGCGTTATCATCTACGCCGCCAGTGGCGGAGGCGATCTCATCGAAACCCTCGCCGTGCCCGATAAATGGAACCTGATATTCGTCCGGCATCGCTCCGGGCCGGTTTACCTATGGTACGAGATCGCACACCCCATCTTCCTGCGCAAAATGTTGGACCAGTTCGGCCGTCCGGGCATGGACGTCCAGGACGTGGTTGTGGATAATCCCGACGAAGTCCTTTGGCGCTTGCGCGCCTTGCACGGCTTGAAAAACACCCTCGGCAAACGAATCGTCGCCATCGGCGGCGCTTCTGGCTGGGGCCCCGGCGGTGCCAAGGCGCCCGAGATCACCCGGAACCTCTGGAAGATGGAAATTGTAAACGTGCCCTACCCCGATCTGGGCAAATACATCCAGCAAGCCCGCCAGAACGACGATCTGGTTGCGCGGTGCCGCGGCGAGGCGGGAAAGTATCTCGCCCAGCAAGGCGTCTCGCTCGAAACCGACCGGCAATTCGTCGAAAAGGCCTTCGTCCTTTGCGAGGTCTTCAAGGATTTGCTGGATGCCGCCGAGACGGACGCCATCACCATCAACTCCTGCATGGGAACCATCATGCCCATGTCCGAAACGACCGCCTGCCTGCCGCTCAGCTTGCTCAATGACGCCGGCTACCTCGCCTTTTGTGAGTCCGACTTTGTGGTCATCCCCTCCGGCATCATGCTCCATTACATTTCCAGCAAACCGGTCTTTCTCAATGATCCCACTTATCCCCACGATAACCTCGTAACCCTGGCCCATTGCACCGCCCCCCGTAAAATGGACGGCGCGAATTATGAAGACACAAGAATCCTGACCCATTTCGAATCCGATTACGGCGCGGCGCCCAAGGTCAACATGAGACTCGGCGCGCCCCTGACCACGCTGGCACCAGACTTCGCCTGCAAACGCTGGGTCGGGTTCGACGGCGAGATCGTCGATCACCCATTCCTGGACATCTGCCGGTCCCAGATTGATGTGCGGATTAAGGGCGGCAGCGACCGGTTGCTGGAAGAGATGCAGGGTTTCCATTGGATGTGTTCCTATGGCAATTACCTGCGCGAGACCGGTTACGCCTTGAGAAAAGTCGGCGTGGATTTTCTCAACCTAAGCCCGGCCAAGGCGCCCCTTGCCTGAACAGATGCCGGAATTCGTCGATAACCCCGCCCTTGGGACGGTCGCTCCGGAAGCATATATCGCAAATCGTCCTGCCAAGAACCGATCAACCCGGCGGAGGGCCATCTGCATGCTTCTCCTGGCCACCGCCTTTTGGGGGGTCAGTTTCCCGACCGTCAAGGCGCTAACCCTGGCACAGCCGGCGTTGATGACCGGCAAAAGCAGTTGGCTGTTGGCTGCCCTTACGCTCACGGTGCGCTTCGGCGCTACCGCCTTGATCCTGCTGGCTTGGCACCGCTCAGACCTACGCAAACTGACCAGCCTGGAACGCTGGCAAGGCCTCGGGCTCGGACTGTTTGGCGGGACAGGTCTCCTCCTCCAGTTGGATGGACTCACTTATACCTCGGCGTCGACCTCAGCCTTTCTCACCCAATTCTATTGCCTGATCATCCCCCTCGTAGTAGCCCTCCGGGACCGTAAATGGCCATCCTTGACCGTCCTTTCGAGTTGCGCGGTCGTCTTAATCGGAGTAGCCGTCCTGGCGGGATTCAATGGACGCCAACTGCATCTGGGCCGGGGCGAGGCCGAGACCTTGCTGGGATCGGTCCTGTTCGCCGGCCAAATACTCTGGCTGGAACGGCGGCGCTATGCCCAAAATCGGATGGGGCACGTCTCGATGGTCATGTTCACTACCATGGCGCTGATCGGGCTGCCGGTGGCCTTTGCCGCCACCGCTCAACCGCACGATTGGCTGGCCTTGTTCACTTCGAAAACCGTGCTCGGTTTCTGGGCGCTTCTCACCGTACTATGCACCTTGACGGCTTACCTCCTCATGAACTACTGGCAGCCATCCGTCAGCGCCACCGAAGCCGGTTTGATCTATTGCGCCGAACCTGTGTTTGCCAGCGCCTATGCCTTGTTTCTGCCGGCCTGGTTTTCTACGCTGGCCGGACTGAGTTACGCCAATGAAACCCTCACCGCCAACCTCGTCATCGGCGGCGGCCTGATCGCCGCCGCCAACGTAATCATCCAAACGCGAATGGACAAAAGATGAAGGCGATATCCTCTGCCCTGGGCATCTTCATAATCTCGACATTTTCAGAATTGCGACAGCATGGGTGCAACGTTGGGACAACGGCGGGAGAGT
>JAMCZD010000083.1 GCA_023473405.1 Candidatus Omnitrophota bacterium | reverse complement strand
GCCTTAGAAAGAGGGGTTGCGGCTGTGGGGTAGATTCCGACTATGATGAGGCCGGGTATGGGTCCGGCGCCCGTATCCATCGGGCTAGCGTGGACGCAATCGGTGAGTTCCGGTTGGTGAGTACGATGTACTCGGCCGAGTACGGACAGACCGTAGGCGCGGTGATCAATTACATCAGCAAGTCGGGCACCAATGATCTTCACGGGACCGTGTTCGAATTCTTCCGTCACGACAAGCTGGATGCGCGCAATTACTTCAATCCCGCCCCAGCTGCAAAACCGACTATACGGCTAAATCAGTTTGGCGGAGTTTTAGGCGGGCCGGTCGTTAAGGATAAGCTCTTCTTCTTCGGGAGCTACGAAGGGGTTCGGCAGCGCACGGGACCAACTTTTAATGTTTGGGTCCCGACGGCGGCGTTTCGCGCCACATTGCCGGCGGTGCTCCAGCCCGTGGTAGCCCAACTACCTCTACCCAATGGGCCGGTATCACCGTCTGAGCCTCGATTAGCCCGCTATACGGCCACGCGAGCCAATGAACTCACCGAGAACGCGGGAATGGTCAAATTCGATTATCTGCCGAGCGCCAAGGATCGTTTGACCGTGCGCTACAACCCGATGCCCTCTTTCACCAAGAGTTATTTCGGCGTGGGCGAAGGGCAGTATCGCCCCGTTCCGAGCTTCCTGCAAACCGGCAAAGTCAGCTACACGCGAACTGTCTCGCCCTCTCTGCTGAATGAGGCTGGATTCTTCGTCAACCGTTTGGATACAGATTGGGTAGCGGGCGGCACGGATGCTGTCCGGGCGTTTCCGAGGACTACCATGGGTGGCGGTGCCGCAGTAGTCGGCCCGGCTCAATTTGATATGCCGGTGGCCAATACGGCATTCACGTATATGGACGCTTTGTCCTGGGTGAAGAGTCGCCATCAAATAAGGATCGGCACCCAGATCGCGCGCATTCGCGAAAACAAGAATCAGAAGTTCCAACAATTTGTCAATTACCTGAATCTCAACCAGTTTGCGCAAAACAAGGCCTATAGCGTCACCACTCAGGGACGGCCGGAGCCGGGGATGCGCGGCACCCAATACAACTTTTTTGTGCAGGATGATGTCCAGGCAACCACGCGCCTGACGATCAATGCCGGATTGCGTTATCAGTTCGATACGACGCCCAGTGAAGCTCACGGGAGGATTGCCAACTTCGATTTTTCCAAAGGGACGGTTGAGCCCGCGGGGACACCGATCTGGGAAGCGCCAAAGCTGAACTTCGGGCCGCGTGTCGGGTTCGCATATATGCCTTTCCACTCGAAGCAAACCGTTATTCGCGGTGGTATCGGCCTGTTTTATACGAACCAGAATCCAGCCCAGGTTCAGAACATGCCCAATAACATCCCCGGATTCAGCCAGGCGCGGAGCGTCAATACCACCCAATATCCGAACCTGGTGGGATTTCCCTTTCCCGATCTCAGTTCCTTCCCGAGCGCCAACACCCTCGCCACCTTCTCGAAAGACTGGCAGACTGCTTATACCGAACAGTGGAATCTAAACATTCAGCAGGGATTTGGCGCCAACATGGTTCTGCAGGCCGCTTATGTCGGGAACTACGGCCGGCACTTCGAGCGTTGGGAATTTGCCAACCCGCTTGTCGCGGGAACCGCCGGGCGGCGCTACCCGAGCTATGGGATTATTAACAACAACGTACCTGGAGCCAGCACCAAGTACAATGCTTTGCAGTTGAGCTTTAAGCGCCGGCTGAACCATGGCCTCACCTTCAACGTGAATTATACGTGGTCACACATGCTGGGCCAGGGAGCGTTGCAGGGCGGCACGGCAGTACAAAACCCTAATAACTGGGAAGCCGAATGGGCGTCTGAAGATTACGACATCCGCCACCACCTGATATTCGATTACACGTACCAGTTGCCGGATGCTCCCCTCCTGCCAAAGTGGGTGGGAAGCGGATGGCAGATCAACGGGATCACCACGATGCGTACGGGGCTCCCTATCAACGTCGGCGCCGGAACTGATCCCATGGGGATCGGGTCGGCTACGTCGCGGCCGAATCGGGTGCCCGGGGTTCCGATGCGTCCCGCGAACTATAGCATCCCAGGTCGCCAGCTCAACATTGCCGCATTCACCGCGCCGCCCCCCGGGACCTGGGGACAACTGGGCCGAAACATCTTGTCAGGCCCACCCTCGGCCAACTGGGATTGCTCCTTGTTTAAGAGATTTCGCGTGCGCGAGCAGCACGAACTGGAATATCGTTTCGAGATGTTCAATATGTTCAATCACCCAAATTTCAGCGGACCAGGCTCGAGTCTGGCTGGCGCTGCTAATTTTGGGATCAGCAGTTCGACGAGCACCGCTCCGCGGCAATTACAGTTCGCTCTGAAATATATATTCTGATTTTCGAAATTATGATCGACATTTTCAGATTTTCCGCCCTTAGCAGGGCGCGGTATCTGCCGTTTTTTCTGCTGGCCGCCATGCCGGGCTTGGCTCAGCGGGCTGCGCCGCTTGCGTCGCCCGAGGTTCACTCGGATAATCGGGTGACCTTCCATTTTCGCGACCCGAATGCGAAGAAGGTCTCTCTGTGGATTGAGGGCAGGGCGCAGCATATCCCCATGACTAAGGATGAGCGAGGCGTGTGGAGCGTCACCACCGGCCCACTGAATCCCGACTTCTACGGCTACAATTTCATCGCGGACGGCGTGGAGTTGGCTGACCCCTTGACGCCGTATATGATGATGCCCAACCTGCGCGCTCCCGTCAGCATGCTGCATGTGCCGGGCCCGGCCTCCCTTCCTTGGGAGCTCAACGAAGTGCCACGCGGAGTGATTCACCGGCACTTCTTCCGGTCGCGCGTGGTGGGGGATGAAAGAGACTTCTACGTCTACACTCCGCCCGGCTACGACCCGCGAGGAAAGGACCTCTACCCGGTCCTCTACCTACTACACGGATCGGGCGAGGACGATCGTGGCTGGATCGACTTCGGGCGGGCTCACGTGATCCTCGACAACCTGATCGCGCACGGCAACGCGAAGCCGATGATTGTGGTGATGCCATTCGGCTACGGCCTGCCGGATGTCCTCACCCGCGGCCGTCCGACGTCTCGTGATGCCAGTTTTCGCCAACGGAACCTCGACAATTGCCGGGACAGCGTGCTGCAAGAGGTCATCCCAGCAGTTGAGAGCGCTTATCGGGTCTCACCGGGTCGGACATCCCGGGCCATCGCGGGGTTGTCGATGGGCGGGGGTCAATCACTTTTCATAGGCCTGAACAACCTCGACCGCTTTGCCTGGATTGGGGCTTTCAGCGCCGGCGGGGGAGACGGGGATTTTGAAAAATCTTACCCCGCCCTTGACGCCCAAGCCAATGCGCAACTGCGTCTGCTCTGGATTTCCTGCGGTACCGACGATCGGCTTCTTGAAGGCAATCGCAAATTTCGTGACTGGCTCAACTCAAAGGGGATCCGGCAATCCTATGTTGAGACTTCAGGCATGCACTCCTGGCAGGTCTGGCGGCCTAACCTCGCTGCTTTCGTGCCGCTTCTCTTCCAAAAAGTGGCGCCATGAATCAGCGCGCCGCCGGAAGGAGGTAATCAAAAAATAGGCTCGATGCAGAGAATACTTCTGATTTGCGCGCTTGCGCTGCATTATGGGTTCCCAGGTTGGGCGGAGCAGCGCATTGATCCGGCGAAGGGGCTTGTACTCGCCAATAAGCACGTCTCTTTCCAGTTTGAGCCCGGTGGCATGGGACTCTCCGCCATGACCGATCTCGAGAGCGGCAGGAATCATATAGGGCCGCTCAGCGGACGGCATCTGTTGTGGAAGGTAACCTTTGCCAGAGGCGCTCAAGACCAGAGCATTACTAACAATTACAAGCCGTGCAATAACGCTTACATCGAGAAAGTTGAAGGTGGACGCCGTGCCGTAATGGAATGGAACGGCCTGCGGTGGTGGCTGGAGAACCGTGTGGTATC
>JAMCZD010000191.1 GCA_023473405.1 Candidatus Omnitrophota bacterium | reverse complement strand
GAGTTACTCGAGTTGGTGGGCTGACAACAACAAGCTTTATTCGCTGAAAATGTCCAGCATCGAGCGCCCGGTGGATACGGTGGCTTTCGCCGATGCCGGCAAGGTCCAGAATCCGCGTGAGCTCAATCCCGACAAATGGGTCGAGGTCAAAGGGTGGCAGTTGGTTTATTTCCTGACGCCGGACCATCCCGACTTTGCGTTGAACAATCCGTACCGCATTGTTAATCGCCATAACAATCGCGGCAATTGCGCGTGGGCCGACGGCCACGCGGAAGCGACCCGGGTAAGCACGATCGGATTCCAGTTTTACCCGGGAAAGACTTCGAAAGGCGAGGTAGCCAAGGGGGATTCGATCGTTGGCATGGGCAATGACAAGTATGATCCCCGCTGGAAATGGGCTCGGGAGAAGTGACCCATGAACTCTAATCAGGCCAAACGCACCGGCAGTTCCATACGACTCTCCATGGACCAATCAATGTTGCTAACGTGAAGAAGTCACCGATACTCCCGGTTGTCCTTTTAGTTGTCTTGGCAGCAATTATTGTGGCCCGCTACGCTCAACGGACGCACTCCGTTCGCCTGGACCTGAAGCCGGAGCAGGCCTTGGGTGAGGTCACGGCCGAGGAGACAGATAAGCTCCTAAACCATCGCGGGCAAATCCTGCTGATTACCGAGGAAGCGGCTGATCCGCTGCTTGAGGCCCAAATTGAGGCCTTCCAAACGGCTCTCAAAAAGACGGCGACTCTGAATCTGGCGGCTGTCGAGCGGCTCAAACCTTTGGACCCGTTGCTCCGGACCATGAATCCAGGCGGACCTCCCTATCTGCCGGAGGAGTTGCTTGAGGCAGTGAAAAAGCATCCTCAGGCTGATGCGGTGGTTTCGTTCGTCGGATTGCCCATTGGCAAAACAGCGGAACTCGAGGCATGGAAGCAAAAGGGGGGCAAAGTGGTTGCGATTTTTAACACGAGCGCAACCCGTCCGATCAACGGGGCGATGGAGAGGCACCTGGTCGATCTAGCCATCGTGGCTCGCGAGGAAGCGCCGGCCCCTGACGCGTCTCCACCGCGGAGCGCGAGGGCATTGTTTGACCGGTATTACCTGGTCCTGCGTCCGCGGTAGCTCGAAGACTTTTTAGAACGGAAATTATTGTACTACATGAACCAACAACCCAAAAAACAGGAAAACTATGCGCAAAATCACCTGCATCAGTATCATCGCGGCTGCCGGCTTGGTTGCGGTCCAAGCCGCCGACCTTGTCCCGGTAGCCACAGGCAATAACGTCGACACCCTTGTTGCCGGTCGAACCGATTTGGCCCTGGCAACCGGGGGAGCAACCGCGTTTGCCAGCACCGCCATCTCCGGCTACGAAGCCGATTTGGCCATCGACGGGATTCTTAACGAGGACGCGAATCCTTGGATACCACTGGATGGAAACACCACGGGCACAGACTATCTGGCGGTGGACTTCAACCAGGCCGTTTCACTCGAGGGGCTCGTCATCTCCGGCCGATTCCCGGACCGTTCCGCCGGCACGTATACCTTCCAATATACTACCGATGCCTCACCCATTACCGCCGATTCCCATTGGACCGATCTCGGCAGTTACTCCTGGCAGGGCGGTGCCGTGATGCCAAGGACTGCCTTTGCGTTCGCCGCCGTGGCGAACGCAACCGGCATAAGGATTGTGACCAAGAGCGCTGCCGGCTTGGGAGACAATATCCAGGAGTTCGAGGCATATCCTCCGATCACCACGCCGCCCAGCATCGTGACCCAACCGCAAGGCGCCACGGTGATGGAAGGCGATATCGTGTCGCTAACCGTCAGCGCCACCGGCGCGCAGGGTTTCCAGTGGCGCAAAGACGGGGTGGACATTGCCGGTGCCACCGGTTCCACCTACACCATACTGGATGCGAAACTGAGCGATGCCGGCAGCTACCAGGCGGTGGCTACCAACTCGTTGGGTTCCGCCACCAGCAGCGCGGCGGTTCTTGCCGTCACCCCGGCGCCCACCTACGCCAGCTATAAAGACGCGGTCATGGCCGACCAACCGATTCATTACTACCCGCTCGATGAAACCAACGGCACGGTGGCGGCGGATTTAGGCTCCCAAAATAGCGGCGGCGGAACTTACACGGGCGGCATCACTTTGGGACGTGACTCGGTAACGCCGGGCATGGGGAAGGCGGCCTTTTTTGACGGGTTAGACGGGACCTTTGTCGACCTCGGGCTTTTCCATCCGGGCAATTCGGTCACATTGGAAGCCTGGGTGAACATGGCAAGCGATGCCTCGGCGACTTATAAAGCGATCGTGGCCCGGTGGGATGGCAGCTATGAAATGGATACGACCGGCACTGACGTCGGGAACCTCGTCATCCACAACGATAGCAATGCCTTTGGCCTGGTCCAAACCGCCAAACCTCTGGTGCGCGGCCAGTGGTACCATATCGTCAGCGTGTTCGCCAATGGCGTTTTAACGATCTATCTCAATGGCGAACAAGGAACCTCCCAGGAAATTGGAGGCGTCTTGCAGGACTTGGGATTGAATACTCCGGACCGCGTGTTGATCGGCGCCACGCGCACCGGCATTTTCGGCTGGCGCGGCCTTATTACTCAGGTAACCATCTATGACAAGGGCCTCACTCCCGGCCAGATTCGCGCCCACTATCGCGCCGCTTTGCCATCCGCGGGACCCGAACTGACCATTGAAAAGGCAGTCCTGGTTACGTGGCCGAGCTTCCCGCCAGGGTATGTCCTTCAGGGCGCGCCCGGATTGGAAGAACCGGCGAATTGGAATCCAATCACCAACAACATCACTAGTGAGGGGGGAATTAACAAGGCTGCAGTTCCAGCCGCTTCCGGCAATAATTTCTTCCGCTTGGTCAAGCCTTGAGCGGAGGCGCCGCGAATAATGTCGATGAGGGCCGGTCGACGCCGGCCCTCTTTTACCGGAGCTTTGACTCGATTTCATCAGTTTACCGAGAATCAGCCACCCAGCCATAGCCCCCGAATGAACCGGCTTGAATTCCAATCCGAAGTGCGAGACAAAAAGAAAAAGCGAACCAACATGATTACCCGATCCCGTTCATTGCGCATCCTGGTTTTGGCCCAGTTGCTTGCCACCCTGCCCGCAGCCTCCAGCGTGTCCGCCGCGGACCTTCCCACAAAAGAGAAAAAGGTGGTGCTGATTGCCGGCCCGGTTGGCAGCCATCCACGCGGCGTTCATGAGTATGAAAAGGACGTTTGCTGGCTCCAGTATGCGCTGGATACCTCACCCAATACGCATGGCATCAAGACCGAAGTCCACTTCAACGGATGGCCGCGGAATCCGGCTACTCTCGAAGACGCCGACACCATCGTGCTCATCGGAGACGGTTCCGACCGCGGCGAACAGGCGCATCCTTTCCTGGTGAGCAACCGGCTCGAGGTCATAGAACGGCAGATGAAACGGGGTTGCGGTCTCGTGGCTCTCCACTACTCGACCTTCGTGCCAAAGGCAAGGGCCGGGGACAAGTTCCTCGATTGGATAGGGGGTTACTTCGATTATGAAAGCGGCCCTCCGCCGCAACACTGGTATTCAAAGATCAAGGTGGCAACAGTCAATGTGAGCCCCGGCGCGCCCAACCATCCCATTTGCCGGGGACTCGAATCCTACCAATTGACAGAAGAGTTTTATTATAATATCCGATTTCGTGAAAATGATCCGCGGTTGACGCCCATCCTGCTTGCCCCCATTCCCGGCGAATCCCAGCCGCAGGCGGTTGCCTGGGCGGTCGAGCGGACCGATGGCGGTCGCGGTTTCGGCTTTACCGGTGGACACAATCCGCAAAACTGGCGGCTGAAATCGTTCCGCAAGATGGTGCTCAACGCCATTGTATGGACCGCCCATGCCGAGGTGCCGGAGGGAGGCGTCCAGTCCGACATCAGCGGAACGATCAGGGCGCTGATTGTAACTGGCTGGCACCATCCAGGGCATGCTTGGCGAGCTACAACGCCGGTGTTAAAGCTCCGGTAAAAGAGGG
>JAMCZD010000446.1 GCA_023473405.1 Candidatus Omnitrophota bacterium | reverse complement strand
CCTTACTTGTTACCGCTGGCCCTTGGCTTCCGGTTCGAACCGAATAATTGCGGAAGTAATAGGCGCTGGCAACTCAAAACATGCCTGACTACCCCCCAGGCTATGCCGTCTTTTTCCCCATTTGACCCGACCTTTGCCGCAAGTTACCCTGTGACCATAATGGAAACGCTGGATCAAAGGCGCGCCCGGACTAAGAAGATCATCGCGATTCTCAAGAAGGCACACCCCGACGCCCGATTGGCGTTGGACTTTTCCAACCCCCTCGAATTGCTGGTTGCCCTCATACTGGCCGCCCAAGCCAGGGACGACGTGGTTAATTCCGTTACCAGCACCTTGTTCAAAAAATACCGCACCGCGTCCGACTGGGCCGCCGAGAGCCCAGAGAAGCTCCACGAGCAATTGCGGCGAATCAATTTCTATCGTCAAAAAACCCGCTCCATCCAGAAGGCGTGCGAGGCTCTTTCCGAGAAATTCGGCGAACAGGTCCCCGCCAACCTGGATGACCTTCTAACCCTTCCCGGCGTGGGCCGAAAAACGGCCAACATCATCCTGGGCAACGCCTTCAGCCAACTTGCCATCGGCGTCGATACCCATGTTGCCCGTGTATCCCAGAGGGTCGGCCTGACGGATAAGAGCGATCCTGATAAAATCGAGGCTGACCTGATGCAAATCGTGCCTGAAAAGGAACGGGTCGTGTTCTGCCATTTGCTCCAGTACCACGGTCGCCGCGTATGCACGGCCAAGAAACCCGACTGCCCGCATTGCACCATTGACCCCCTTTGCTTTTTCCCGGACAAGACACCGTCCGAATCAGGGTGACAGCAGGATGCTTTTGGCCGCGGTTGGTCCCCTCGAAATCACGCTTCTCCCTGCCCGGAAGGTCCAAATGGACACAACTCGAACGCGTCGGAAATCACCGCCAACGATGTCAATGCCATCCCCGGTAAGGAAAACAATGGCGCCCCATTCAACCTTCGCTCCCGATCATTTCGACGGGTTGGCTTGTCTTTTTCCTGCCGGACGATATGTTCAATAGGAGTTGTCAACGATGACATGAATTTGCCGACTGAATCATTGGCCGCGCCACGGCGCGTTCGCCGCCGGTTGCCGCGGTCTTTCAAAGAGCTGACCCCGTCCCACGCCTTTAATCCCCGCACCTTTTTCAAGGAAATGGTCTGGAAAGCCTTGCTGACTCGGCGGACCGGGCAGAATCGGCGGCCAATTTTCCCATCCTTGGTTTCCGGCCAATTGGCCCTTACGTGGATCGGTCACGCCTCGTTTCTCATCCAATTCACAAACCTTAATGTCCTGATCGACCCCAACTTCGCCAATTGGCTGTTCATGTTGAAGCGCATCAAACGGGCTGGGCTCGGAATCAAGGACTTGCCCCCGATCGACCTGGTCCTCCTGACCCACGCCCATTTTGATCACTTCCATAAGAGGACCCTGCGCCGGTTGCCCTCGCCCAAAATCGCCGTCACACCTTGGGGCATGGGCGATCTTGCCCGTGGTGTGGGTTTTGGCCGGGTCATCGAATTGGAATGGTGGGAGAGTTTCTCGCACGGGGATTGGAAGGTCACCCTGACACCTTCACAGCATTGGGGTGCCCGCGTGCTGCACGATGACCATCGCGGTTACGGCGGTTTCGTCCTGGAACATCAGGGCCGGCGAATCTACCACGCCGGCGACAGCGCCTATTTCAGTGGTTTCCGTGAAATTGGACGCCGGTGCCGGCCTGAAATCGCCCTCCTGCCAATCGGGACTTACCTCCCCGATGCCTTTCGCAAGGTGCATATGGGACCCGACGAGGCGATCAGGGTCTTCAAGGACTTGGGCGCCAATTGGTTTGTCCCCATGCACTTCGGCGCCTTCAAGCTCTCCTTCGAGGCAATGGACGAACCCGCCCGTTGGCTCAACCAGTTGGCCCGCCAAAATAACCTCACCCGCCATATTAAAGTCTTGGAAGAAGGCGTTCCACAGGTCTTCTGATTCATTGACATTGGGGCGTTGGAAAAGGGACCTCGTGTCGGGAGCGCGGATACCCTCATCCGCGCGTGATGATCATGGTTCACGCGCTGTTCACAATACTACCTTCATAGGCGAAGCTGAGTGCGTGCCAAAGCGGACATTCCACTTATATTGGCAATCCTAAACCATCCACGCGTGGATGAGGGCATCCGCGCTCCGTTACGCGGGAGCAAATCGGTTCGCATTTTCGTCTAAGAAAAGAAGCCCTCGCGTGTCGTTAGTATTGTTACTATTAACACCAATAACGAGCACTGCGAGTCAGTATCAACGATTCTGCCCGAAGGAATGGCTAAACCGGACATGGCCGTGGTAGCACCAGACGAAGCCAGCGCAGGTCCCCCGCGATTCGAGTCCATCGAAAGACTCTTTGTCGCGCTCGAATCGCCTCTCCTGAATTACGCCTTGCGCATGGTGCGGGATAGTGCGCTGGCAGAGGACATCGTCCAAGACGCTTTCATGAAACTGCACGCTCAATTCGGCCAGGTCCGCGAACCGAGGCGCTGGCTTTACCGCACGGTGCATAACCTGGCCCTGAACCAACAACGCCAGTCCGCCAAGACAGCCCCGCTGAGCCTGTGTGCCGATCCTCTCGAGAGCCCAATCCATGAGTCCATCGATCCCCGCCCGCTCCCCGATGAAAACATTGCCCGCTGGGAAGGGATTGGTTTGGTGCGATTAAGCCTTAAGGCCCTGGACGACCGGAGCCGCCAATTGATCCATCTCAAGTTCAATGAAGACTTGTCTTATAAGGAAATCAGTGACCGAACGGGACTGAAAATTGGCCATGTCGGTTACCTGTTGCACCACGCGCTGAAGTCCATCGCCGCCGAGCTCGCCAAAATGGGAGTCGTCCCATGAATCTCGATCCACCAAAAATCCCAAATTCAAACCCGGAAGAGCGGGTTACCGCCCTGATCCTGGGCGAATTGACTTCCGAAGAAGCGGTTGCCGTCCGTCAGGCAATCGAACAAGACGCCGGCCTCGCCCGCCTCCATGAGCGATTGAAACGCGTTATCGGCCTGGTCCGCGAAGCCGCCTCGAATCCAAACGATCCGCCCGGTATCCCTCAATCGGGGCTCAGGCTATCCGCCGGGCGCCGGCAGAAGCTCCTGGCCCAGTTTAAGACGGCATCTCTCCCGCAATCGACCAGGCTAAGCCGGCGTGAGATTCCTTGGTATATTCACATGGGCATTGCGGCAGCGCTCATTGGCTTGCTGGGGGTGGCGGGATTAGTCGGCGGTTTCTGGTTCAAAGGGATCTCGCCAGCCAAGTCCCGGACCCCCTGGAAATCCAGCGCGAAATTCGTCTCTTCAGCAGCGTTGGAAAGACGCCGCTTTTCCACCGTTCCAGCCGATACAGACGAGATGCGCCGGCGCGGTATGGCCGCGCAAACTCCAGCCATTCCCGCGGCACCCGCTCGCGCCGACGGACGAATCGAGAAGTCGCCCGTGCCTCAGGGGCCGGGTTTGGCGCCGGCTAAACCATCGAGCCCAGTTGCCGGTACAACCATTTCGCTCCCCCATGAACCTGGCAGCAGCGAACGTGACTCCGCTCCATCGGTTCCTCAGGCAGCTCAGAGCCAAGGCACGCCGGCCGATATGGTTGATGGATTGAATGCCGGAGAGCCCATTTCGGGAGGTTACCCCTCGGTAGTAACTTCTGTCCCGATAAGGCCGGATAGGAATGGTCAAATGGTTGATAAGAAAAATGCTGATCTAAAGCCGGCTTCACCTCCATCTCCCGCCACCTTAACGCCGTCCCTGGACACCAGCGGAGCGGTAAATGGCTTTTCATACTTTTCTTATCAACCTCCCGCATCCGCCCCGCAAGGACCCGGCTTAGCCGGCGGTTTTGCAGCCGGGTACGGTGGCGGCGCATTCGGCGGCGATGAATATGCCGGCCGTCTGGCCGCTGGCGACAAAGCCGCGCCTCCGGTCCAAGTCCAAAGCGATGGAGTTACTGACCGAATGAGCCCGCCGGCATTCAATCCATC
>JAMCZD010000431.1 GCA_023473405.1 Candidatus Omnitrophota bacterium | reverse complement strand
GAGGACGCGCAAATATTCCTGCGTGCGGGTGGATTCAGCGAAGATAATGGCTTTCTTCTGCGCGCCCTTTTCGGTGGCGGCAGCGAAACCGCGTTTCAGTGCGGTGAGCAGGACTTCGTCCTTGGAATTCTTGATGATGGAGCGGGCCAGCGATTGGAATTGGCTGAGCGCCTTAACCTCCTCGCCTATTTGTACCAGTTCCTCCGGAGTGTAGCGCCGCTGTTCGGGCGGGAACGGCTCGTCGTCCGCCCATTCCTCTTCGGTTACGTCAATGGCCTCGTAGTCGGGGGCGATTTCCTCGGGGTTAAGTTCCGCATGGGCCTGCTCGGTGGCGATGGTTTCGAGCTTAGCCGACAGGGCGCCCAGCGTGGCGGAAATGGCGTAGGTGGACGACGCCAGGAGCTTCCGGAGAATGAGGTCGCCAAAGGTATGGTCGTCAATGATGCTGACCAGGCCGTAAAGCTCCATGAGCGAGTTTTGCAGCGGGGTGGCGGGGAGGAGGACCTTCGGGAACGGGCCGACCGCGTTTTTGATGGCGTTGGCGATGCGGTTGGCCGGCTTGTATACGTTCCGCAGGCGGTGGGCCTCATCAATGATGATGAGGTCCCAGCGGACCTGCTGAATGTAAACGTCTTTCGAGCGCGCGAAATGGTAAGAGCAAATGACGATATCGGAATATTTGGCATGGAAGGCGGTGCTCATTTGGCACGGAGTGTCAAATCCTCCATATCTCCCAGTGTTTTATCTTCCAAAGAGACGGATGGATCTCCATGTCCAGCCCAGTTGGAAGCCTTAACAGTCATACACTCATGCTAAAACAAAAACCACAATGCGCTGTGAGGCTATAAATTGCAGCAAAATAATCGGTTATATCGAGTCGGAGCAAAGCGATTTTGTGGATGCTTGGTATCTGGCCATCGCGGATTTGGAGGATGTCGACACGGCTGAAGAGGAAGCGGCTTTGGCCCCCGTTGCGGACGAAATTATTCGAACGGTGTGGCAGCGGCCGTGGCGAAGTGTGGGCGGGCGAACGGCGAGGCGAGCCTTCACGCTCGCGCCGCCAACCCGTCAGGGCGAAGGCAACCGCCCGCCGCTGGATTTACGCTTGTTTGGTTAGGCTAACATGCAAGAAGAACGTCTTTACGCGGCTTGTATGCTGATTCGAGAGATGTTTGTTTGCTTCTTGTTAACACTGCAAACCTGCTGGTATTCAACGGGTAGGCAACCATGGGTGGCCCGGTTGTTAGCACCGGAGGCGCGGTGTGGAAGCAAAACCGATTACGCTTCTCGGTCGCTCCTGAGTTAGACCGCCATGAAATGGCTCTTACCGCTGCCGAAGCTGCCGTGCAGGTAGGCCGCTTTGGAAGAGCGTTGCTCCAGGGCACTCTTGATGAGGCCCATCGCCGTGTCGAAGCAGCCCACGAGTTGCTGGGTCGCCACGTAGTCGCGCAGCGTCTCGTCCGGACGCGTCACGCCCTCGGTCAGGCGAAGGACAAAATCCCCCCGGCTCACCTGCTCCGGCAAGTCCAGCAAATCCTTGATGAACACATTGGCCATCATTTGCCCGCGGGTTTGGCTTTGCAGAACGGATTGATAATCCTTACGCCGGTATTTCGAAAACCATCTTCGTCCCGGCTGATCGGCATCATCACCGCTACCGACAGCAGCCGGGGCAGCGCCAGGAAATCCACCGACGAAATGCCCAGGGTCTCCAAGGCATCAGACTGGCCAAGGCGAGTCGTGTTGGTCGCATTCAGTGTGACCGATTGAGCGACCAAGCGATTGGCGCCCACCGCGTAATCCAGTTCGCCGATCCGCAATGCGCACCTCGGATGCGCGTCGGCAAACGCTCGCTCTGCCTTCTCTTTGCCACAGCGGTCGAGGATCGCGTTACCGAACACAAGAATAAGCATCGCGACGGCGAGAATGACCCCGCCAAGGCAAAGGCCCACGTAAGTCAAAAGCTTCGGCAGCGACAACCTCCGGCTATGCTTCATTGCTCGTGGGCGACCCATGTCCTTTGGTAAATCCCCGTTGCTGATGGAAACGCGGCCCGTAGAGCATTCCGATGCATGGCGTATCTTCGGTTCCTAGTGGCAATGTATTCACCAGCACTTTTTGGGATACGCTACGCGATGGGCCAGTCTTCAGCTATGGGGTGAAACCCTACCTCGGATGATGCCTGCATCCCCGCCGTGCGCCAAAAGTAACTGTTACCCGAGAGGGGGATTCGTTGTGCCAAAAGGGGTGTTACCCGATGGCTCACGTGTTTTCGGTTTACTGTTCTCTGCACTCTGTATGTTTTAGGGTGGTCGATAGCAAGATAAAACGAGCAGGGGGGGCGGACTGCGAGCCCTTAGCTCGCGCCCCCCTGCGGTCCCCTACGGACGGCCCAGGGGGGGGTATGGGGGGACGAGTTATTCACATTTCAGGGGCGCGCCTGGCGCAGCGAGGCGATGGTCTTCAAGCTCCGGACGACTTGGCGCTTGAGCGCAAAGGGATTCAAGCGAGCCTTTTCCTGCTCCAATCGCCGCTTGGTTTGCGGCGTCACCTCGGCGCTCGCCAGCACCCGCGCTAGGGGCGTTTGGGCCGCCCCGTAAATTCGCTTCGTCCGCCCTCCGGTGCGTTCTTTGCGCTCCAACTTCAGGCTGGCGTGAAAGTAATTCAGCAACTGCCCATAGGCTCCCTTGACCAGCACATTGATCAGTTCCACCACTTCTGGATTGTCGTGCCGTTCATACCCAAAGCACTGCCGAATGTGCGTCCAGTTCTTCTGCTCCACATGCGCGTTGTCATCCTTTTTGTAGGGCCGGCTGCGAGTCATGAACACCGGCCGCGGCCGCTTTTGTAGCCAGCTCAACACGTGGTGATTCAAAAACTCTCCCCCGTTGTCGCTGTCCAGCCCCAACAGCGCAAAGGGCAGGCTGGCTTCCACATCGCGCAAGGCGGCCAGCGTCCCGGCCTGGCCACGCCCCCACATCGCCCGCATCTCCACCCACGTCGTCGCGTAATCGACTCCGTCCACCATCCAGACAAACTCTCCCGCCACGCTGCCCCCGCACAGCGCCACCGTATCGACCTCTAGCCAACCCGCCTTGCCTTCCTCCCACACGCTGCCCCGAATCGGAATCTGGTGGCGCAGCAACGTTCCTGGCCGCGTCAGCGAACGCCCGGCGCCTTGACCCCGCAGGGGCTCCAGCAGTCGGTCCAGGGTCCGCCCGCTGGCCGCTAAGAGCTTTCTCCCGCACGCCTCCTGGAAGCCTGCGCTCGTGCTCCTCGTAGGCCGGAATCCACTCGGGCAACATCGCCACCAGGCGACGCCCACACGCATAGTCGGTCGCCTGCCAGATCGGTCGCAGCCACGGCAGCAAGACGCTCGGTTCGTAGGTCGTCGGACGACCGGTAATTATCCAGGGCGCTCGCTCTACCGTCGGCGTGCGTAACGCTCGGATGGCCGACTTGCGATGATAGTTCAGCAGTTCTTGCGCTTGATCCAGCAGCTTTCGTTTGTGTTCCGGGCCGGCACTTTGGTAACGCCGCCGCAACTTCTTCAAAATCTCTTCCCGTGTCGTCTGACTCATCGTTTTGTCCATTCCCGCCACGGTAACAGTCACTTCTGGCACAACGTATCGTTTTCCCAGACTTCACCCCCCTTCCCGGGTAACAAAACTTTTGGCGCAATTCGCCGCCCGCCAACAAAAACCCCTTGCCCACTGCGCCGCTCCTGCTTACTTTTCCTCCATGAGCACGATTGCTGAAATGAAGCAAGCCTTCACCCGCCTGCCGCAGCGGCAGAAAGTTCAGTTCGCCCGCTGGCTGCAGGCGAAGGTGAATGACCGGTTGAGCGACGACGAAATGATGGCGATTGCTGCCGAAGGCGCGCGCGCTTTGGACAAACGGGAGGCCGCCCATGCCAAACGTCCAGCGCGGTGAAGTCTGGCAAATTGACTTCGGCTTCGCTGCCAAGGTCCGGCCAGCGCTGGTGCTGGGCTGCGACATCGCGGACGAGGACCGGGTTCTGG
>JAMCZD010000303.1 GCA_023473405.1 Candidatus Omnitrophota bacterium | reverse complement strand
CACCCGCGCCCCGATACGGCCAGTTTCAAAATAATGAACATCCGAACCGCAGATGCCGACTCTTTCGATTTTCAGCAGGACATCGGTGTCCCCTCGAATGGCCGGCGCGGGTGGTCGAATATCCATGCATCCTGGGACACGAATGCGCGGCGACGGTGGTTTGTACGGGCCGCGCAGTGCGGCGGGTCCAAGCGGGGGAGGCAGTGGCAGTTGACCCGGCAATCACGTGCGGCCAATGCGATCAATGCCGTGCCGGGCGCCATAACACCTGCCGCCGAATCCGGTTCCTGGGCAGCGCCGGTGAGGCACCCGGCTGCATGCGCGATTACATCGTCATGCCCGAGTCCTGTCTCTATCCATTGCGGGGCGGAGTGTCGCTCGAGCAGGCGGTCCTGGTCGAGCCCTTCTCGATCGGGGTTTACGCGGTGAAGCAATCGGGCCTGCCCATCGATGGTTCGTTTGCGGTTTTGGGCGCCGGTCCGATAGGATTGAGTGTGCTCCTGGCTGCCATTCACCAACGGGCCGGACAATCCTTCATAACCGACCGCGTGGACCATCGCGTGTCGGTCGCCAAACGCGCCGGGGCGGCTTGGGCGGGGAATCCCGACCGCGAAGACATTGTCCGAGCCATCCTCGAACGCCAACCGGACGGGATGGACGTGGTTTTCGAATGTGCCGGCCAACCGGAGGCACTTGACCAAGCGGTGGCCCTGCTGAAACCAGGCGGCAAACTGATGTTGGTGGGCATTCCCAGACAGGACCGCATCAGCCTCGTGATCGATACCCTTCGCCGCAATGAAATAGCCATCGTCAATGTGCGCCGGCAAAACCATTGCGTCGAAGCCGCCCTCGAACTTATCGCCTCGAAGTCGGTCGATCTCGATTTCATGGTCACGCACCGGGTGTTGCTCGAACAGGCGTCGGCGGCATTTGAAACGGCGGCTGGGTATGCGAATGGGATCATCAAGGCAATAATTAATTTTGAATCAGCCCAGGAATAGCCGCCATGTGTCTCCGGTTGAGGACATCAAATGTCTGCAGGCCACGCGCCTTCGAGCGGCTGCCTCGATTCCTGATCAAACCAATCGCGAGCGCAGCTCTTGGCATATTACTTCTCGATTCGAGTCCTTGCCTGCTCAAAGCCGAGCCTGGCTCGATAGTTGTGTCGGGACGAACCGTGGATAGCCTTTCCGGACGGCCAATTGCCCATGCGCGAATCGCCGCAAGCCTTCGGTTGATCGCTCAGTTTGGCGATCACGTGTCGAGTTTGCGATCCCTGTCCGAGGTCCAACCGCTGGCATCAACGTTCACCGATGCGGACGGCGTTTTTCGATTCGAGTTGTTCGGCTTGGGCGAGACTGTTTATTGCCGAATCGATGCCGAGGCCACCGGCTATCTCGACCAGACCGACACCTTGGCCTCGCTGGGTGCCGATCGACTCAATCAAATCGATTTCGAGCTGGTTCGAGAGAAACTGGACCAGGCCGAACTCGACGACTTGAACGAACTGCATCTGTTGCGCAAGGCATCGCTCTATTTGCAAAACCCGTCGTTTCAGCAAGGGCCGGAGCCCCCGAGAACCAATACCTCTTCGAGCGCCGCCACTTCAGGCCTTCCATCCACGACCATCCCCCAAGGCGGGTCCTCGGTTCCCGCTGTTTATCCGGTTCCGACGAAAGTCAGGGTCGAGGCCCTTGCCGGTTCGGGGTTCACCGGTCTGATGGACCTTGACGAATTGATAGCCGGAACGGTAAGCGCGGAGACGGGCGACGGTTTTCCACTGGAAGCATTGAAGGCACAGGCAGTCGCTTCCCGCACGTATGCGCTGGACCGTTGGAGCCGGCGTGGTTACGCCAACGGCGGCCAGGCGTATACCGCCACCGTCGGTCGAAAGAGCCGGGTCGCCACCGTTAATTCGGGCGGGATCGTTCTTCTCTACCAGGGCGCACTCATCACGGCGTATTTCTCGGCGCGATGCAACGGCGATTTCACCCTGAACAGCGAGGAAGGCCCGACCCTGTCCAATTGCCAGTTGGGCGGCCTGGGGGCGGGGGTGGTTCCCTGGGCCCGGGCCCGACCTTGCAGCGGCCACGCCAACTGTGCCGAGACCAGCGAACCCTGCTGCCAACTTGTGGTTAGAGGGGCGACCAACTACGTCTATGGACACGGGGTGGGTATGTGCCAGCGGGGCGCGCAACAGTTTGCCGGGCTCGAGGGCTGGGATTGGCAGCGGATTCTGACCAATTACTACACCGGCATTGCCATTGCCAACCTTCCCGGTCTGGCGGTGAACACCGAGGTTGTCACAGTCGCCCGCGTCAATGTCCGGAATGCGCCCTGTGGCGGCACGGTCATCGCCACGCAAGACATCGATCAGGACGGCATTATTGTGGGCGGCCCCGAGCGCCCCGTTTGCAGCCTGGCATCGCCTAATTCTTATTTCACCTGGTGGGAGGTCCTATTCCGCAGCGGCGTTCGCGGGTGGGCGGTGGAAGATTATTTAAGCAAGGCGGCTGTTGCCTCCCCAGTGCCGGTCGAGCTAGGTTTCCGCCGCGGCCAGGATGGTCTCTTGCTCTTCTGGCCAACGAATTGGCCTTACTGGAAATTGCAGAGCGCCAGTTCCCTCACCTCGCCTGTCAATTGGCTCGACCTGACCAATATGCCCGCCATCGCAGACGGCCTCTACCAGGTCGAATTCGATACCCCGAAATCCAACATTTATTACCGCCTCTCCTCCGACTAGAAGGCGCGTCCCCGCAAGATAGTAAGGGTAGCGCTGCCCTGATATCAGGGACGCCGTGCAAAGCATCCCTGCCATCCCGTCAGTCCCATTCGTCTCCTCAGTCCCTTCCCTCCCCAACCTTGAAGAACTGTCCCGGCAAAATTTCGGAAGGCACGAACCATTCGGTTTCCGGAAAGCCGCCGGGCAGGTTGGTAATGAGACTCATCGAGGTTACGTTGGTTCCGCTCCAAACCGTGTAAGTGGAATAGGGGGTGCTTGGCCAGCTCAATCTCGCCAGGCCCGGCTTCCAGGGAGACAGATTCAGTTCGAGCGGGCGGTTGGCGGCGTTGGGATCGGTCGCCATGATTTGCTCGCGCATATTGGAATAACCATCGTGGTCCGGATCATCTTTCGGGCCTTGATCGAGATTGCCGAAGTGTTCGATCTCCCATTGATCATCGAGGCCGTCGTGGTCCGTATCGGCGATGGCCACGCCATCGAGAACGAGGCTTGTTTGCAGCACTCTTCCCGTGGCATCCAACGATCCTTCATCGGTGATCGAGGCCGTCCAATTGCCGGCGCTGCTTTCGAAAAAGTGATGCGTCGAATAATATGTCCAGTCCGCCGGACCCGCGTTGGTGTCCAGGTTATACTGCTGCAAGATGCTGCGGGTGCCCATGGGCGAAAGCAGGGTGATGCGCAAATCGCCACGCGCCGTGCAATCAGCCATGACCCGCAAGCCAACGTGCTCGACCAGCCAGGTGTTGGTGACGGCAAAGGTATAATTGGCCGAATCGAGGCTGACTTGCGCCAGGGTATTCGTTTGCGTCTCGAAAAGGGCCTTGAGCGCCTCGCCGTCGCTATGGCCGATGAACACGGCGGGGATCGGGACAAAATCGGTGCCGACCATAGCCACAAGGCGGTCACCGCCTTCGACGGTGTTGACGTTGGTGGAAAAATTGTAAACCACGGCAAAGGCCGCGCCGGCTTGGGCGGCGTAATCGATTTTCTCGACAAAGGTATTTGTGCCGCGCTCGATCAAAGCGGCTTTATTCGTGAGGTCGATCGAGATGCTGTTGGTTGCCAGGCCCACGTCCACCAGGGGCAGCGAAGCGGTGGGCGTGTCGGCGTGCGGTCCGCTCGAAGGCAGACAGGCAATCGTGACCAGGTTCGGCGGCACCGCCGGACCCGCGATCCGCAGCCGCAGACCGTCCTTGTGGATTTCCTCGAGATTGGTCGAAACCAGCGTGATGTTTTCGAGCGGTGGCCGAGTACGCCAGTGCCGGGCTAACTCGACCGCTTGGCCCGCATCC
>JAMCZD010000366.1 GCA_023473405.1 Candidatus Omnitrophota bacterium | reverse complement strand
GTTTGCGAACATGATCGCCGAAAACGGCTTTGATGGCCTGCGTTTCGCTAATATCGCCTTGGAGAGTGGAGGTGCCATGGGCGTTGATATACGTGATATCCTCCGGGTTCACGCCGGCCGAGCGCAAGGCCATCCGCATGCATCGGGCCGCACCTTCGCCGCCCGGGGAAGGAGCGGTGACGTGGCTGGCGTCGGCGGTGTTGCCGTAACCGGCCAGTTCGCAATAGATGCGGGCACCGCGAGCCTTGGCATGTTCGAGTTCCTCAAGGATCACAATGCCGGCGCCTTCGCCCATCACGAAGCCGTCGCGCTGGGCATCGAACGGACGGGAGGCGTGTTGCGGATCGTCATTGCATGTGCTCAAGGCCTTCAAGGCGCAGAACCCGCCGATTCCGAGCGGGATGATGGTAGCCTCGGTGCCGCCGGCGACCATGACTTTGGCGTCGCCCATTTTGATGGTGCGCCAGGCTTCGCCGATGGCGTGGGTGGCGGTGGCGCACGCCGAACACGTGGCCAGGTTGGGTCCGCGCAATCGAAAGAAGATCGAGAATGATCCCGAGGCCATGTTCAGGATCAGCATGGGGATCATGAAAGGCGAGAGCCGCCCGGGACCCTTTTGCAGCAGAACCTTATGCTGTTCGGCGGTGGTCCACAGCCCACCAATGCCCGAACCAATAAACACCCCGATTTCGTTGCGGTCCTCCCGTTCCAAGTCCAAGCCGGAGTCCGACAGCGCGTCGCGACCGGCCACGACGGCGAATTGGGTGAATCGATCGGTGCGCCGCAGTTCTTTGGGTGAGGCAAAGGCGGGCGAAGGATCGAAGTCCTTGACCTCGGCGGCGATCTGGCTGTCGAATGCGGAGGGATCGAATGATGAGATTCGGTCAATTCCGCATTTGCCGGCCAGGAGATTTTCCCAAAAGGGATTCATCGAGTGTCCCAGAGAGGAAACCACTCCGAGTCCGGTTATGACCACCCTGCGATCTGTCCAGTTATTCGGCATTAGACAAAAGGATACAACCTGGCCCGGTGCCGGTCTTGGTTAGAAACCCATGGCAGCCCACTATTTCTGCTGGTTTTCCTCGATGTATTTGACGACATCGCCGACGCTTTGGAGTTTCTCGGCTTCTTCGTCGGGGATTTCCTGGCCGAACTCTTCTTCCAGCGCCATGACTAATTCCACCGTATCGAGCGAATCGGCGCCCAGATCTTCGAGGAACTTTGCGTCTGGCGTAATCTGATCGGCATTGACGCCGAGTTGTTCGACAATGATTTCTTTGACTCGTTGTTCGATCGTTTTTTCTGCTGCCATGGGTTTCTCCGTTTCTAATTTGATTGTGTGTCTAAGGGACGTGTATGGGGGCGTCAAGCCTGGATTCAAATATTCTTTTGCCCAGGAAAAGCCACTGGCGCCCCCGTTTAAATCACATGACCATGCCGCCGTCAACCGCCAACACCTGGCCCGTGATGTATCGGGCTGCCGGACTGGCGAGAAAAAGGGCGACGCCGGCCACATCATCGGCCTGGCCAAAGCTGTTCAATGGGATTCGCTTGAGTATTTCGTTCCGTGTCTCCTCGTTCAATGCCGCCGTCATTGGCGTCTGGATGAATCCGGGGGCAATGGCGTTGACGTTGATCCCGCGCGAAGCCACCTCGCGCGCGACGGACTTGGTAAAGCCGATCACGGCCGCCTTGCTCGCGGCGTAGTTGCACTGGCCGGCATTGCCAATCAGGCCGATCACCGATGCGATGTTGATAATGCGTCCGGAACGCTGCCGCATCAGGCCGCGCAACAGCGCCTTGGTAAATAAAAAGGTCCCCTTCAGATTGGTGTCGAGCACCGCATCCCAATCCGCCTCGCTCATGCGCAGCAGCAGACCGTCCCGCGTGATCCCCGCATTGTTCACCAGGATATCCACCCGGCCCGCCTCCGCCAGGATTTGTTCCGACACCGCGGCAACCCCGGCGGCATCGGCAACGTCCACTCCAAAACTCCAGGACCGCCGGCCCAGGTTGCGCACCTCCCGCACCGTTTGCTCAGCGAACTCGGTCTTGAGCTCGACACAAACTATGTCGGCTCCTTCGGTCGCGAATTTCAAGGCGATGGCTCGGCCAATACCCCGGCCCGAACCCGTGATCACCGCAATCTGATTATCGAGTAAACTCATGATTCCCAAACTATGTCCGTGGTCAACCGCCGGTTGTCAATACATGAAAATCCAAATTACAGTTCGGATTGTGAAGTTCCTTGTCGCTTCGTCTCCGCTTTGTCGCTCGGAAAACAGCGGACAAAGTGAAGGACAATGTTCGAGATATGACGCAACGCGAATTGCTGACCCAAATGAAAAACTCTTTCCCATGGACGTTTTTCCAAAGACGTCACAGTGAGCATGCGAGGCGGTCCATTCCCGGTTCAAACAGCGGGGGCGCCCAGCGCACGAACGGTTTGCTCGAGGCTATCGATGTCGGCGACGTTGAACAGCTCGGCATGGGCATCGATCCGTTTCATGAATCCGGTCAACGCCTTGCCGGGACCGAGCTCGATAAAGCGCGTGACTCCGCCCGCCACCAGGTAACGCATCGAGTCCTCCCACCGCACCGGCGAGGTGATTTGCTCGACCAGCCCGCGGCGGATTTCATCCGAGCCGCCATGCGGTTGGGCGGTGACATTCGAGAGGACAGGGACGGAAGGCGGCTGCACCGGTGTGGTGGTCAAGATGCCCTGGAGCTTCGGTTGCGCCCCGGCCATCAGCTTCGAGTGGTATGCCCCAGCCACAGTTAATGGAATGACCCTCTTGGCGCCCCGCTTGCGGGCCACCTCGCAGGCGCGGTTCAACCGCTCCGTCTCACCCGAGATGACGATTTGGCCCGGGCAGTTCAGGTTGGCCAACTCGATTCCGGTCTCGGCGCAAAGTTCCTCGGTTGCCGCCACCGGCAGACCGATGATGGCCGCCATCGAACCGCGGGTGGCGTCGCAGGCCGCCTGCATGAAAATGCCGCGCTGCCGCACCAGCCCGAGCCCGGTCTCGAAACTAAATGCGCCCGCCGCCGCCAGGGCGGTAAACTCGCCCAACGATAATCCGGCCATCGCCGAGACTTGGAGCGACGGGAGGCGCGCGGTGAGCAATTTGAACGCCACCCAGCCTACCAAAAAGATTCCCGGTTGCGCGTTTTCGGTCTTGGTCAGCTCGCCTTCAGGGCCGTGAAAGCAGATGCCGGCCAAGTCGTACCCCAAAGCCGCATTGGCGCGTTCAAACCAGGCCTTCGCCTCAGGGAACCGATCGGCCAGGTCCTTGCCCATGCCAACGGTCTGGGCCCCTTGGCCGGCGAATAAGAGAGCGGTGTTGTTCATATTGTTCATTTCCTGGGTTGCCGGTCCGGACGCGGACACTTGAACAAGGTCGGGCGCAAGTCCTCCGAATGCCGCGCGCGTCCCAGGCCGTTAATCAAGCTGTATTGCGGCCAGCCCGACTGGGGAGCCTGGCCGGCAGTATTGCAGCCTACCAACCATTCCGTCCAGGCTATCACCGAGGCGTTCCTTGAACACGCCGGTGGGGATCAGGAGTTCTTCCGGGATGATGGCGTTGTGCATGCCCATGCAACCCTCGTCGAAGATGCCCATGATGGCCTTTTCCTGTTTCAACCGGCGCGCGGCGCCTTTGCCGATCCGCTCATCGGCGAGCGGCAGTTTGAGCAGGGCCAGATCTTTCACGTGGCTTTGGTCGTGGGTAACCACGCCTTCATTGAGCCATTGGCGCAGGCCGTTCTTGAAAGGGGGATCGGCGAATCGCTCGCTCCAAAGGGTGCTGTACTTCACCCCCAGTTTCGTCAGCGACCCGTTCAGGTTCAACATCCCGACCAAGCCGGGCCATGTCCCGCTCCAGTTAGCCGCCGTGAGGATTGGACCTCGATAGGTGGAAAGGCCGGGCCAGACGTGATGGCTGTATTGCCAAACGCTCTCGGCCACAATCAGCGGCGCCTCGTTGTCCAACGCGCTGAATACTTCCAAGCCCATCTTCTGCGAATCAATGACGCCGTGCTTCTTG
>JAMCZD010000077.1:2606-4049 GCA_023473405.1 Candidatus Omnitrophota bacterium | reverse complement strand
GGGGCGATTCCGGGATTTATGGCTGGTTCCTCGTGCTCGATGAAGTCCCGCGCCGGTAATGATTCTTATGAAACGAACGAGACTAACAAAAGTGCTGCTGGATCTTTTCTGTGCCTGCGTGAGCCTCCAGGCAATCATCGCTATCAATACGCCATTCGCGAGCGAGACCCCAACCATAAATCCCGGAATTGCTCCTGCACGGTCATCATCCCTGACTCTTTGGTATCGCCAGCCCGCCCAACGCTGGCTGGAAGCGTTGCCAGTCGGCAATGGACGACTGGGTGCGATGGTGTTCGGAGGTGTCGCCATCGAACGACTCGCACTCGATGAGTCCACCTTCTGGTCCGGCGCTCCCGATCCCACCCATGACAACCCCGCCGCACGCGAGCATCTAGCCGAGATTCGCACCTTGCTCTTCGATGGACAGTATCGAAAGGCTGTGGACCTCATTAGCCGAACCATGCTGGGCCGCCGCGGCAACTACGGTACTCACCTCCCCGTCGGCGATCTCATTCTCCAGGTGCGCCACCACGAAGGTGAGGTTCGCGACTACCGCCGTGATTTGGACCTCGCCCGGGCCGTTGCGTCCGTTCGTTACTCCATCGGCGGCGTCCGATTCACTCGCGAAATCATCGCCTCGCATCCAGACAACGTCATCGCATTGCACTTAAGCGCCGACAAACCGGGACAGGTCTCCTTCCAAATGCAATTCAAAGCGAACCGCGAACCCAGCCAGGTGCGAACTCGCGGCAACGATACCCTTCTCATCAATGCCGACGCGCGGGAGACCAGGCACAGCAACGGTAAAACCGGTGTTTCGCTAGCCGGTATGGTGCGGGCGTTCACCGAAGGCGGCAGCGTAACCGCGCGTGACGATTCGATCGAAGTAATCGACGCAAACGCCGCCACAATTCTCATCGCGCTCAATACCACGTTCAATCACGCTCAACCCGCCGCCCTGTGCGAACAGCAGTTCGCTGCCGCGTCCCCCGCCTACACCACACTTCGCCAACGGCATGTAGCCGATTACCAACCCATCTTCCGCCGCGTGTCCCTCGATCTCGGCCCCTCGCCGGCAGAACAACTTCCCACCGATCGGCGCCTGGCCCGCCTGCGTCGCGGCGAGGAGGACCCAGCCCTGGTGGCGCTGTTCTTTCAATACGGTCGTTACCTGCTCATAGCCGGCTCCCGCGCGGACTCGCCCCTGCCGATGAATCTCCAGGGCATCTGGAACGATAACCTCGCCTGCAATATGGGCTGGACCTGCGACTTCCACCTCGACATTAACACCGAACAGAACTACTGGCCCGCCGAAGTCTGCAATCTATCCGAGTGCCACGAACCACTCTTCCGCCTCATCGAGTCCTTGCGCGCCCCGGGACGGCGCACCGCCCAAACAGTCTACGGGTCGCGCGGTTGGGTTTGCCACGTCTTCACCAACCC
>JAMCZD010000077.1:315-2596 GCA_023473405.1 Candidatus Omnitrophota bacterium | reverse complement strand
CCTGGGTTGGGGCATGCATCCAACCGGCGGCATCTGGATCGCATCGGACCTGTGGCAACATTACCTGTTCACCGACGACCTCGACTTCCTTCGCCGGCACGCCTATCCCACTCTGAAGGAGGCAGCCGAGTTCTTCCTCGATTACATGATCATAGATCCGAAGCACGGTTGGCTGGTGACCGGTCCGTCTGTCTCGCCCGAAAATGCCTTCGTCACGCCCAAAGGCCAGGGAAATTGCAGCGAATACATGGGGCCAACCTGCGACATCGTCCTCGTCCGCGACCTGTTCAACTCCTGCATCGAGGCCAGCCAGACCCTGGGCGTGGATGCCGACTTTCGCGGCAAACTCGAGACAGCGCTAGCCAAGCTGCCTCCGCTGCGGGTCGGCAAGCATGGGCAGTTGATGGAATGGCTGGAAGATTTCGACGAAGCCATGCCCAATCATCGCCATACTTCCCACCTGATCGCCCTTTACCCCAGCAGCCAAATCACCCCTCACATGACTCCCGCCTTGGCCAAAGCCGCTCGCGTCACCATCGAGCGCCGCATCGGACGACCGGATTGGGAAGATGTGGAGTGGAGCCGGGGCAACCTCGTCGCCTTCTTCGCCCGCCTGCACGATGGCGATGCAGCCCGCAATCATGTCCTTGGACTCTTGCGCGAAGACACCGACGCCGACTTGCTGACCTATTCCCGCGCCGGCGTCGCGGGCGCCCCGGAGAACATTTTTGTCATTGATGGCAACGGCGCTGGAACCGCCGGCATTGCCGAGATGCTGCTTCAATCGCACAACGGCGAGATTGATCTGCTCCCCGCCTTGCCGAAAGCATGGCCCACCGGTTCCGTGAAAGGGCTCAAGGCCCGCGGCAACGTGACCGTCGACATCGAATGGAAAGACAGCCGGGTAACCGCGTTCAGTCTCCGCTCGCCCAATCCCAAACCCGTGCATGTCCGGATCAATGGCGAAACCCGGATGGTAACGCCGGATAAGAACGAGCAGGCCGGCCTGTGAACCATAGCCACTTGCTTTGGTCTGACCCCGGCTTCAATCGACTGCGCGTGGCGCCAACGGCGCGTTGCCATACCAGCCTGGGGCAACGCCCGTAGCGCGGACTTCCGAGTCTGCTGTATCGCGGGTTTCCAACCTGCCTCGCGTTGGGCCGGGGCACGGTCTGCCGATTGAGAAATCGGCGTATTTGTAGCGCGGACTTCCGAGTCTGCTGTATCGCCGGTTTCCAACCTGCCTCGCGTTGGGCCGGGGCACGGTCTGCCGACTTGGAAATCGGCGCATTTGTAGCGCGGACTTCCGAGTCTGCTGTATCGTAGGCTTCCGCACCCGAACGCCATGCCACAATCATTAAAAGTCTTGACAACCAGTCAGTCAGGCCAACCCTCATTCCATGCAAACTAAATTGCTCTTCGTTGGCTGTTGTTGTTTGGTCTTGTCGCTTGCCGCGATTTCCACGAGCGCCGCCGACGCGCCGCCGGTGAGAATTATTTTTGATACGGACATCGGCAACGATGTGGACGACGTAATGGCGTTGGCCATGTTGCACGCGCTCGAAACGCGCGGTGATTGCAGGCTGCTCGGTGTGACCATTACCAAACCGGATCCCTTGGCGGGGCCGTTTGTCAGCGTGATCGACACCTTTTACGGCCGTCCCGGCATTCCCATCGGCTTTACCCATGCGGAGCTAACGAATCTGCCAAGCCCATTTCTGTCTTTGGCCGAAGTCAAGGATGGCGGCGAATTTCGCTATCCGCGCACCCTCAGGCGCAGCGCGGATGCGCCGGAGGCGACGGCGCTTTTGCGCCAACTCCTGAGCCGTGAACCGGACAGGTCAGTTGTCATTGTCCAAGTCGGCTATTTCTCCAACCTCGCGGCGCTGCTCGACACACCGCCGGACAATATCTCTCCGCTGAGCGGACGCGAATTGGTGCGGCAAAAAGTCAAACTGCTTTCGGTAATGGCCGGCTCCTTCCAACCAATGGGCAACAATGAGCGGTTTCACGAGTTCAATGTGATCCAGGACCTTCCGGCTTCACGAAAACTCGCCGCCGAGTGGCCGACGTCGATCGTTTGGAGCGGTTTCGAAATAGGCATAGCCGTTCCCTTTCCGGCGGCAAGCATCGAGCATGACTTCGGCTATGTCACTCATCATCCCGTGCAGGAGGCTTATTGCCTCTACAATCCGCCGCCGCATGAACGTCCAACCTGGGATTTAACCGCCGCCCTCTACGCCGTTTTGCCCGATCGCGGCTATTTCGGATTGTCAGCCCC
>JAMCZD010000077.1:0-305 GCA_023473405.1 Candidatus Omnitrophota bacterium | reverse complement strand
GAGGCGGATGGTTTCACCCGCTTCGAGCCGACACCGGATGGACGGGACCGTTTTCTGACGCTGAATTCGATTCAAGCCGCTCGGCTCAAGGAGGCGTTCGTCCAGCTCGTCAGCCAGCCGCCGAATTGCGTTTCTAAGTGACGCTCCGGCGATGCGAATCGACACGTAAATTCGAGCGTGGCTGCAGGTCTCGGCTTGAGGATTTAATCTCGAGACCTGGATTCTCCTAAACCAATAACATTCTCGAAGAGCATGGGACATTCTCGACGATTGCCGGATCGCACCCCCGTGGACCGCGCGCGCTT
>JAMCZD010000435.1:2507-4052 GCA_023473405.1 Candidatus Omnitrophota bacterium | reverse complement strand
AATACGCCGGGCACAACCGGAACCGTCGGCGCCGTGGCGGGCGAGTCCCCCTCGAACGAAAGCGACAGAGTCACTCCTTCGCCCACGACGGCGCTGTTGCGGTCCAGCGACGCCGTAAATGTCGTTGCCCCTCGAGCCAGGGAAGCCCCGCCAAGCCAGACCAACCCGACAACAACAAACCACCATGGCACGGTCCAATGCCGCTTCAGGCATGGCCATGGTCTTGCTCGCTGCCGTCCATTTAATCCTCTAATCATCCGTTACAAAATCAGTTTTGTGCCCATTTTTGACCATGCAAGCCTTAAATGTGTTTAAGCAACAGCCATACCCGGACATCGATATCCGCTGAATTGCCGCGATGATCGCCATCAGCAATGCCCCCACGCGTCCCTCGTGCCATGCCCTCGCAGCCAGGATGAGCCGGCCCTTGGGCCAGTAACAAAAAATGTCCCGATCGGCCCACAAAACCGACACACCCCCCCAAGGGCCAACGGCCCGTTCCATCCTGGACAGGATCCCGCGGTGTTGCCCCAGGGTGCGATAGCATCGCACCCATGGTGCTCAGCGGATGCGTGCGGATTTAAAACACCAGGCAGACCAGGAAACGAAGAATTTTGTCTCACACCCTGTTCAGTATCATTCGGGTGTTTAGCGCGGATATTTCATACGTTGAACGCCGGGTCAGGGGACCCGGCTACAGGGACGGGCTTTTGAGGCTGCAGGCCGTGTGCCCTCACACGGCAGGGTGTTGGCGTTTCAAAGGAAGCGAAATATCCGGGTTAGCAGGTGACAAATTTTACTTGGCCGGCTATTCTTGCGGCATTCCGAAGTGCGATTAGAGCGTGTTTTGCACACTCTTGAATGACCCGAGGCCCTGCCTCGTTAGAATGACAATCATCTCGTGCATCATGAATACAACGCGACTCCACGCCCTGGCCTTGTTCCTGTCCTGCTGGTCTGCCAGCTTGTCGGCCCAGGAAGCACCGCAATCAAGGT
The DNA here is from genome assembly GCA_023473405.1 of Candidatus Omnitrophota bacterium. Lineage (GTDB taxonomy): Bacteria > Verrucomicrobiota > Verrucomicrobiia > Limisphaerales > UBA1319 > JAMCZD01. Next base: position 3,056 of record JAMCZD010000435.1, on the reverse strand, counting down.
TATCACTGCAAATGGTCTCGCCCACAAACGGCGCCGTGCTCGACAGCTTTCTAACGGCTGCCCTGCGCTGGAAATATCCTGAGCGACCCGGCGCGCCTTTCCCGTTTCTCAAGGTCAACCTCGAGGTGTCGAGTCACGAGGACCTGAGCCGCCCCATCGTGGACGTGGACCGCGACGACAGCCACACCGGCTGCCGGTTGGCCCTCGTGCCGGAAACGACTTATTATTGGCAGTTAACTCCATTCGACATTGTCAACGGTGTCCGGACGAATTACCTGCCCTGGCGTGCGACCGGCCATTTCACCACCGGCAAACCGCGCAATGAGTTTAATGCGGCTGACCGGAAGCGTTATGAAAATCCGCGCGCCGGAGCTCATTGGCAATACCTCGAACCGGTCCCATTCGCAGCCGGCGAACCACTGTCGCCCTGGTATGACGTCAAGGCCTACAAGACAACGCCGCCCCCGACCCTGGCGGCCATCAAAGACCGGTTTCCCGTTCCGGTCCTCGAAGGACACCCCGAATCGCTCGAGGCCTACTGGTATTGTT
>JAMCZD010000435.1:0-2497 GCA_023473405.1 Candidatus Omnitrophota bacterium | reverse complement strand
CTGGACCATGCTTCGGGTCTGGACCTATGCGCCAACGGCCCTGGACCACCAGGCCGTCGCCAATCTCATCGGCTACCGGACCTGGGGACCGTGGGGCAGCACCATGGTCTGGGACACCTGTTTCATGCTCCACTTCGCCCGATACGGTGGCCAGGCCTATCCATTCATCACCGGCCTCGATAACTGCTACGCCCGCCAGCACGAAAACGGTTTCATCTGCCGCGAGTCCGACCGTGACAACCGCGAGGTTTACGTCATCTTCCCGGTGAACCCGCCCCTCTTTTCCTGGGCCGAGTGGGAGTGGTGCGAAATCTCCAATGACAAGGACCGCCTCCGCCGTGTCCTCCTTCCCCTGGTCAAGCACTACGAATGGTGGATGACCTATCAACGCCGTGAAAATGGCCTCTACTGGGTTCTCGGCGCAAACGAAGCCGACGACTCGCCCCGTAACGCCCTCATGCATTATTCCGTGTCCGCCACCTCATACCAGGCCCTGGCTGCTCTCTACCTCGCCAAGATCTCCCAGGCAGTCGGCCGCGACGACCTCCAAGCCTTCTTCGACGCCCAACACCAGGAACTCAGCCAGTTGGTGAACACCCACTTCTGGGATGCCCAACACGGTATCTATAATGACCTTACCCAAGACCACCGTTTCATTACCGAGATCGAACCCGGCGCGCTGTGCAAACATGTTCATATGTTCTGGCCGCTCATGGCCGGTTTGGTCCCGCCGGATCGATTGGCCGGCGTGGTGCGCGAGCTGCAGAATCCAGCGTCGTTCAACCGCCGCAATGGTATCTCGAGCCTCTCGGCCGACAGCACAGGTTACAATAAAGTCAATGGCCAATACTGGCGCGGCGCCGTATGGCCCCCCACCCAATGCATGGTCCAGGAAGGCCTCAAAACAACCGGGCAACGGGACTTCCTCGAAGCTCTCGCCAGTCGATACTACCAGTCCTGCCTCGAGGTCTTTCAAAAGGAAAAGACGATCAAAGAAAACCTCTGCCCCGATCAACCCGCCGGTTGCGGCGCCGGCGACTTCGTCGGCTGGGGCGGTATAGGCCCCGTCGCCAACCTCATCGAATACATCCTCGGTTTCGACATCGACGCCCCTCGGAACCGGATCGTCTGGCGGATCACCCGGACCGAGAAGCACGGGCTCGAGAACCTCGAACTGGGCTCGTTCAAGGTCGATCTCATTTGCGACCGTCGTGAGTCACCCGCCGATCCCTGCCGTTTGACCATCACCAGCGGCGGCGGCTTTACCCTGATAGCCATTGCCGGCAACCGAACCCTCGAGAAAAAGATCACCCCCGGTAAACATTCCCTTCTCCTCCAATAATCTATTCAACCTTCCGGAAAAACAGCACCACCGAGCCCGGTTTTTCCTGAACTTGCACCCGCAAGCCCAATGCCAGCTTTGTCCCTTCATTTCGCTCCGTCCCGCCGGTATCGAGGTTCTCGACCTCGTACCGGGCATCGGGCTGCAACCCGCCCAACCGCAGGACCGTCTCCGTCGAGGCGCAGGCCGGCCGCCGGAAGGCAAGGACAACGCCCGCGTCGAGATCGGGCCGGTAAAACTCATAGGCGAACCAGACGTTGTCCTTCGTCGAATACGGCGTAAGCGGATAGTAATCGCCCGAGAAATAGGGCCGGGCCCGTTTGAAAAGGGCGATATCCTCGCGGGCCTGCTCGAGGGGGAAATCTGGCGCGCGCGGGTCCCAACAAAGGCACATGCCGGGCGCAAGCATGCTCCGGAACCAGTATTTATCCACCGTGTTGCAGCCATTGGCATGCAACTGAACATAGAAGCTGATGCCGTAGGTCTGGCATTGGTCCTCCGTCGGGTGGAAGACATAATCGCTTCGCCACAGGTTTATGGTTCGGCTGATGCTCTCGAGGTCGAACCGCCGGTTCCCGCTGCAACAGCACTCGACTACCAGCCCCGGGTGTCGCGTCTTCAGCTCCTCCCAGTAGGCATACAGACCCTCGATATGCCGTATCTCCGTCATTCCTTGACGGTCCGGCGCGTCTGCAAGCGGCCAGAAATCCAGCGGATCAATGTTGGCGTCGTGCCGGTAAATATCGATCCCGCCCTCCTCGATCATCTTCGATACGTGGTCCGTCAGCCACGCCCGCGCCTCGGGATTCCCGAGGTTCAGCAGGTAATTCCGGACACTTGCGTCCGGGCAGTAAATCCTCGCGCCCTCGGGGACAGCGAGCAGCCAATCCCGGTGTTCGCGTTCGAGCCAGGTCCCCGCCGCCACCCGCTCCGGCTCGAACCAGACCAGGAAGTTCATGCCCAGATCATGCACCACCTTTGAGAGATTCCTGAACCCATCGGGGAACGCGTCTTTCCTGGGAAACCAGTTGCCCACCCCATGCGGCCAGCCGCCCTCGAACCAGCCTGCGTCCACCCAGAACGTCTCGAAATCGAGCCCCGACTTCTTATACAACCGCGCAAAGGCAATCTGGTTCGACTCCGTATACCCATTGC
>JAMCZD010000531.1 GCA_023473405.1 Candidatus Omnitrophota bacterium | reverse complement strand
GATCCGGACGGTGATGGCCTGTCGAATTCCTTCGAATACCGCCTCGGCTCCGACCCCACCAAGGCCGACAGCGATGGCGACGGTTACAATGACGGCGCCGAGCTTACCGCTGGCACCGATCCGCTCAATTCCCAGGACAATTCAGGCCTGATGAGTCACATCTATCATGCCGCCGAATTTGTCTTTACCTCGCAAAAAGGCAAGACCTACCAGATTCAGATGATCTCCAAGGTTGGGTCCACCTGGACCAATGTGGGTGATCCCATTGTCGGGACCGGCGACAACGTGAGCCGTTTCATTTCCACTCGAACTGAGAACGAGGAGTTCTACCGGGTCGTCGAAGTGCAATAAGGTGTTGGGCGCGGGACGCGAGAGCATCCTTCCTCCCGGTAACAGCCCCCGTTGGCTTGGTGCCGATGGGGGCCTCTTTTTGTCAATAAGGCGTTGAAGTCTGGAGTTTGATCCGGAGGTAATCGGAAAGCTCGGAGGCGACCATATAGCCGAGCGGCGCGGGCGAACCACATCGGCATGGGTAATCCTGGTAATCGTCCAAGTCGTAGCCGTAATTGAAGGTGATTTCCTCGCCCGCCCGGATGAGGCGTTTGGCAATGATCCAGATGCGGCCATCAATGAGCTCCGCCTCGCAATTAGGCGCGCAACTGTGATTGATGAATCGTGCCGGATTCCATTCGACATTCCCGTCGATATCCCGCTGGCCGTCGAGGTGGAAAATGCAATCGTTGCCGGCTTGACAGCGCCGGCTTGATTCCTGCTTGTCTATCTCCACGCCCACGTACTCGATGACCCTGGCATTGGGGAGATAATTCGAACACGCAAACAGACCCAAGCCGTGTATGGTCGATTTCCTGGTTTCAGTTAGGCGAGGCGAGGTGGCCAATCGCGGTCGGCTCAGCCGACTTTTTACCGGCACTGGTTGAGATGCCTCGGGCGTCGTCTTCACTCTTGTTTCCCGGTTATTGGCGGACCGGGCGGACCGGCAAGACTCGGTTGGCCGTTAGCCGGTTTTGGAATGACGGCGGCATGGGCATCAGGCTCCTTTAGCGGTTGATCGCCTTTGAGATGCTCGTCGAAAAACCGGTCCACAAGGCCGTCCACCACCGGTCCCCAAAAACCGTGGCCGGCATTGGGAATTATTTCAAACTGCACCGGTACCTTGGCCTTCTTCAAGGCATCGACCAACAACTCGCTTTGGTTCAGGGGCACGAGCGGGTCTTTGTCCCCGTGCATGATCAGGAACGGCGGATCGTTGGAGCTGACGTAAGTAATGGGGTTCGCCTTAGCCACTTTCTTCGGGTTATTCTGGATGGGACCACCGATGAGCCGCGATTCAAGGGACGTTGCCAGATCATGTTTCAGCTTGCTGCCGGCGGCGTCCATCTTGAGGAAATCGGTCGGGCCGAACCAGTCCACGACGGCATTAACGCGGCTCGAGTATTCCGCCCAACCGCCGTTGCCCTCGAGTTCTTTAACGTCGCCTGTGGTTCCCAGCAGGGCCGCCAAATGGCCGCCCGCCGACGGGCCCCAGACGCCGATATGGTCCGGATCAAGGTTATATTCCTTGGCCTTGGCGCGGAGGAACCGGATGGCGCACTTGCAATCCTCGATCTGGGCGGGGAAAAGCGCCTCCTGGCTCAGCCGATAATCAATGCTGGCGCAAAAGTAGCCGCGTTGCGCAAAGCGCGTCAGCGGCACGATCCCCTGATCAGGATTTCCAGACCGCCACCCGCCTCCGAAGATGTAAACAATCACCGGCATGGGGTCCTTGGGCGCCTGTTTGGGGCGCAGGATGATCATCTTGAGCGGACGCTGGCCGCCTTCGCCAAATTTCACGTCGCGAACGAGCTCGATATCGTCCGGAAGCTTGATGGCGGACTCGGCGCCGGGGAGGTTCGGCGCCAAAACAACCGCGCTCAGGAGCCAGGCAAACAAATTAGTGCTCATCTTCATGGCCTTCCCTTAACATAATTGCGGGAGTGTTGTCCACTACCGGGTGGCATCGAACTTGAAAGGCAATTTTCATTGGCCTTTCGTCCGAATTAGTTTAAGTGAGAATTATGGATACAGGATTGGAGTATTCTAATTACCAGGTTGACTCTCGAACTTGAGCATGAAAACGCGCATTGGCATACTGACGGCCGGGGGTGATTGCCCCGGATTGAACGCCGTGATTCGGGCGGTCGGCAAGTCCGCTTCGAAACGCGGTTGGGAGACCGTGGGAATTCTGAACGGTTTCGAAGGATTGCTGGAACCGGTCCAATATCGTTTGTTGGATTACAAAGATATGGACGGTCTGCTCCTGCGCGGCGGCACTATCCTGGGCACGTCCAACCGAGGCCGGTTTGCGGCCAAGACCGGCGTGGGCCAGGTCCATCAAATCGACCCTCTGGTGATCGACATGGCCAAGCGTAACTTCGCTGAATTGGGATTGCGCGCCTTGGTGGTGGTGGGTGGCGACGGCACCTTGACGATCGCGCAACAGCTTTTCGAGGAAGGCCTTCCGCTGGTCGGCGTGCCCAAGACGATCGATAACGACTTGGAAGCTACCGTATACACCTTCGGTTTTGACTCCGCCGTTGCCTGCGCCACGGACGCATTGGACCGGCTCCATACCACCGCCGAAAGCCATAACCGGGTGATGGTCCTCGAGGTGATGGGCCGCTACGCGGGTTGGATCGCCACCCACTCCGGCATTGCCGGCGGGGGAGACGTAATTTTAATACCGGAGATTCCGTTTGGTTATGACAGCATCTGCGCCAAGATCGACGAACGCGAGGCGCAGGGCAAGAAATTCACCCTGGTGGTTGTCGCCGAAGGCGCCCGCGAGAGGGGAGGGGATTATGTCACGGCGGGTCCAGCCGAAAAAGACCGCGAGGTTAAGCTGGGCGGCATTGGCGCGGTAGTGGCGGCCGAAATCGCCAGGCGCACCGGCAAAGAGACACGGGTATGCGTGCTTGGCCATCTACAGCGCGGCGGCGGCCCAACCACCTTTGATCGTATGCTGTGTACCCGCTTTGGCGCCTGCGCCGTCCAATTGGTTGCCGAAGGGCGGTACGGTTACATGGTTGCGCTGCGCCCCCCGGACATTGTGGCGGTCAAGATTACCGAGGCGATCGGGCGATTGCGGACGGTGCCAGTGAACGGCGATATTGTGCGAACCGCGCGCGCCCTGGGCATCAGCTTCGGCGACGAGTTGGGCAAGCCTACAGTTTCAGCCGGGCAGCCACCTGCGCCACATCCTTGTCCCCTCGTCCCGACAAATTGATGATCACCCGGTCCGACTTGGCCATCTTGGGGGCTCGTTCGATCACCGCGGCTACGGCATGGGCCGATTCGAGCGCGGGTATGATGCCTTCCCAACGGGCAAGCTTTATGAAGGCATCCAGGGCCTGCGCGTCGGTGGCATAGGAATATTCCACTCGATTCTGGTCGCGCAACCAGGCGTGCTCGGGCCCCACCGCCGCGTAGTCCAGTCCCGCCGACACGCTATGGGTCAGTTGGATTTGCCCATATTCATCCTGCAACACGTACGAACGCGTCCCTTGCAGAACCCCGAGCGAGCCGCCTTGAAAACGCGCGGCGTGTTTGTTGGGAAATATGCCTTCACCGCCGGCCTCGACGCCCAGCATCCGCACCGATGCGTCCTCGAGAAACGGATAAAACAATCCCATGGCATTCGAGCCGCCCCCCACGCACGCCACCAGCAAATCCGGCAATCGCTTCTCCTTTTCCAAAATCTGCCGGCGCGCCTCGTCCCCGATCACGCGTTGGAAGTTGCGCACCATCAACGGGTAGGGGTGCGCACCATACACGGTGCCAAGGATGTAATGGGTGTTGCGCACGTTGGTGACCCAATCCCGCATGGCCTCGTTGATGGCCTCTTTGAGGGTCTTTTGCCCGGCCGTGACGGAGACCACTTCCGCCCCAAGCATTTTCATGCGATAGACATTGAGCGCCTGGCGTTCACAGTCCACTTCACCCATGTAAATAACGCATTTGAGACCGAACATGGCACCGACGGTGGCCGTAGCCACGCCATGCTGGCC
>JAMCZD010000174.1:2316-4113 GCA_023473405.1 Candidatus Omnitrophota bacterium | reverse complement strand
CACCAAAGTTTTCTCCATTCACCCGGCCTTTCATCTCAAAATGCCATTTCCAAATCTGGTAGATCGCGGGATAGACCAGCAATTCGAGCAGGAACGAGGTAAAAATACCTCCAACCATCGGCGCCGGGATTGGCGCAGGAGACGACTCTGACCTTAAAGTGTATAGCCGACCGGTTAAAGCGGCGACGGCGCTTTCGTTTTCGGGACGGCTAAAGCGGTGTCGCGCGTTGCTTGCCACCGCACTCCAAAAGCGGCGACGGCGCTTTCGTTTCGCGATAGGCCAAGGCGGTGTCGCGCCATGTGGCTTGCCACCGCACTCCATAGAGGATAGCGCAAATATCAGAGTTAACAGTAACGAGTAACAAGTAAGTTCTGTCCTCTGTCTTCTGTCTTCGGGTCCGTGGTCTCGTGGTCCGTCCTGACTGCTGACCGCCGTTCTAAAATGATTGCGGCGGCATCGCTCCCGGTTTATGAATGGTCGTATGAAAGCAAACGCGCTCCAACTCCTCGTGTTATCCGTGCTGACCATCGAGGTTGCGCCTGGGCAATCTCGCGATTTATCGGTGCAATCCCTGCGTTGTGAGTACCGGGTTGATCCGCCGGGCATCGATGTTGCCCAACCGCGTTTGAGCTGGCAGTTGGTCTCGGAAACGCGCGGAGAGAAACAAACCGCTTACCAGGTGCTCGCCGCCTCGAGCGCCGATAAACTCAACGCCGACGACGCTGATTTGTGGGACAGCGGCAAGGTTGAGTCCGATGAGTCCACCCAAGTGGCCTACGCCGGCAAACCGCTTCGGTCCGAGACCCAGGCCTATTGGAAAGTCCGGGTTTGGGACAAAAACGGGCGTTCCTCGAGCTGGAGCAAGCCATCGTGCTGGACCATGGGTTTGCTAACGCCTGCCGATTGGAAAGGCCAGTGGATCGGGGACCCGAAGGCAGCTCAATACATTGCCCGTGAGAAAGCCGGCCAAGCGCAGCCTGCCGCCTCGTCTGATGACTGGCCCGGGCCGGCCCCGGGAGAGATGCCGGCGCCCTTGCTGCGAACGGAGTTTCGGCTGGAGAAACCGGTGAAAAATGCCCAGGTCCACGTGTGCGGTTTGGGGTATTACGAGCTTTATCTCAATGGCCGGAAGGTCGGCGATCACGTCCTGGACCCCGCCTTTACCGACTACGACAAGAGGGTTTTGTATGAAACTTACGACTTGACCAAACAACTGAGTTTGGGAACCAACGCGTTAGGATTGATGCTTGGCTGCGGTTGGTATTACGCCAAAACTCCGGGGCCGGCGCATCCTGAATCGCGCCGGCATGGATAAGGCGCCTTGGCGAGGTCAGCCGCGCGCCCTGGTGCAGCTCGATATCGAGTTTGCCGACGGCCAACGCATGGAAGTGGTCACGGACTCGAGCTGGAAAACCGCTGGTGGTCCAGTGATTTACGACGATGTGTATGCCGGCGAGATTCAGGATGCGCGCGAGGAGAAGCCGGGCTGGGACGCCCCCGGCTATGACGATTCGGCGTGGACGAATGCCGTGGTCTTGCCGCCGCCCAAAGGCGCGCTGCGGGCGCAGATGATGGAACCGATCAAGGTGATGAAGACCGTTAAACCGGTGACAGTGACGAATCCCAAGCCGGGCATTTACGTTTATGATCTGGGCCAGAACATGGCCGGTTGGGTCCGGTTGAAGTTGAACGGCACAGGGCATCGCGGGCAGTGCGTCCAAATACGATTCAGCTCGCTCCTCGAGCCTGACGGGACGATTGCGCCCAAGGCCTTTGCGCATCGAGAGCAGAAATTT
>JAMCZD010000174.1:0-2306 GCA_023473405.1 Candidatus Omnitrophota bacterium | reverse complement strand
CGGAGCGGCTGACGCGCGAGTTGGGCGGGGCGAAGGTTTACCTGAAACGGGAAGACCTGCTCCACACCGGCGCGCATAAGATCAACAACGCCCTCGGCCAAGTCCTGTTGGCCAGGCGCATGGGCATCGCGGGCAGTGCGTCCAAATACGATTCAGCTCGCTCCTCGAGCCTGACGGGACGATTGCGCCCAAGGCCTTTGCGCATCGAGAGCAGAAATTTGATTATTACCTCAAGGGCGCCTCGGACGAAATGGCCGAACCGCATTTTGCTTACTACGGCTTTCAATATGTCCAGGTATCGGGCTATCCCGGACCACTCACCTTGGCAGACCTCGAGGGTTGTCATGTGCACACGGCGGTCGAGTCGGTCGGCACTTTCTCTTGCTCGAATGAATTGATCAACCGTGTTCAGCACAACCTTCGCTGGACCCAGTTGAATAACATGCACGGGTACCCGACGGATTGCCCGCAACGGGAAAAATTGGGTTGGACCGGCGACGCCCACGCCACCGCTGAAGAGGCGGTCTACAATTTTTTCTGCCCGCAGTTCTACACGCAATACGTTAACGATTTGCGGGATGTCCAGGCGCCCGGCGGTGCGTTGTCCGTGATTGCTCCCGCTTACTCAGCCGAGGGCGGTGAACCTGGCTGGACCAGCGCTTACGTTATCATCCCCTGGTACCTGTATGAATATTACGGCGACCGCCGGGTGCTCGAGGAGCACTACGATGGAATGAAACGCTGGATTCACAGTCTGGCCGGGGGCGAGCCCAAAATCATCGGCGGATGGATCGGCGATTGGCTTTCGCCGCACCTCGATGAGCCCGCACCCCCCGAAGGCAACGAGATGCACAACACCGCCTATTATTACTACAGCGTTTCGATCATGGCGAAAATCGCGGAGGTCATGGGTTATACCAACGACGCCGCTCAGTATGCCGACTTGGCCCGGCGCATTGGCCGGCTCATGAACGACCAATTCTTTGACCCGGCCGCGAACACCTATCACGGCGCCCGTCCAACCGAGTATCGCCAGACCCCGAATGCCGATGCGCTATTTATCGGGATCGTGCCCGAGGACCGTCGCGAGGCGGTGCTGTCGAACCTGGTGCAGGACATCATGGTGAAGCGCGAGGGACACTTGAACACCGGCTTTCCCGGGACCAAGGCCCTGATGGAAATCCTGCCTCGGATGGGCCGGGCCGATGTGGCCTACACGTTGGCGGCGCAGACGACATATCCCAGTTGGATATGGCCGATCCTCGAATACGGCGCGACCACGATTCCGGAGTGGTGGGATGGCAATGTGCCGCGGTTCTGGACCCATCGGACCATTGGGATCGGCACACGCAACCACCCGGCCTTTGGCTGTGTCGGTTCCTATTATTACAAAACCCTGGCCGGGATTCGGGTAGACCCGCTCGAACCTGGGTTCAAACGGGTGATCATCCAGCCGCATGTCGAGGGGGGCTTGACCTGGGTAAAGGCATCCTGCGCCACGGTCCGCGGTACGATCGAGTCGCACTGGGAAAAGCAAGCTCAGTCGATGCGATTGGCCGTAGTTCTTCCCGCCAACAGCACCGGGCAGGTGTGGTTGCCGAAAATCGGCTCCGGGTCGGTTCGCGTGCGCGAAGGCAACCGTCTCATTTGGAACGGAGCGAAATACGTGAGCGGCGCCGAGGGGATCAATGGCGCTCGTGAAGATGCGCGCCACCTGATTGTCGAGATCGGCTCCGGCGCCTACCGATTCGAGGTCCAAGACGCTTCGTCACTGAACTGGTAGGGATGCATTCCACTGCGTGCCATTATTCTTCTTTGCGGATCATCCAACGCGCTCGGAGGATATCAGGGGCCGAGTGGAATCGGTCCTTACCGGAATCGGTCTCTACCTATAAAAACTTTTCTTTGAGTTTTGGCATTGATGACGGAAGATGGCGGGCTGATTAAGGTGAAACAAATATGAGCGTAGTTGCCATTTCGAGCGTGCCGGATGCGCAAGGGCATTTTGGTCCTTACGGCGGGCGCTATGTGCCGGAGACACTGATGCATCCTTTGAAGGAATTGGAGGAGCAGTATTTCCGGGCGCAACAGGACCCGGAATTCCAAAGCGAATGGGAATATTATTTGCGCGAGTTCTGCGGACGGCCCACCCCGCTTTATTACGCGGAGCGGCTGACGCGCGAGTTGGGCGGGGCGAAGGTTTACCTGAAACGGGAAGACCTGCTCCACACCGGCGCGCATAAGATCAACAACGCCCTCGGCCAAGTCCTGTTGGCCAGGCGCATGGGCAAGACCCGCGTCATTGC
>JAMCZD010000003.1:3022-4107 GCA_023473405.1 Candidatus Omnitrophota bacterium | reverse complement strand
ACATTCAATCCACTCTCGAGGACCATCAGCGCGCAGGCGCCTGCCACCACGGTCTTGCCTGATCCAACGTCCCCCTGGAGCGCACGTAGGTCTTGATGGCGCCGCGTCCGCCAGGCAGTTGATCAAGCACCGAAATGTCCAGGTCGCCATATAAGGTCAGCCCCAGGGTGCGCGGAATGGGGGTAGCGGTCATGACCAACAGGTGGGGATAATGTCCCTTGCGCACCAGGCTTTCCCGCTGGACAACGCCGAACTTGTGTTGCTCGTCGATGATCACCAGGCCGAGGTGGTCCAGGGAAAATGAGCTATCGATCAGCGCATGGGTCCCGATCACCAGGCAGGGTGACGAGGCAGGCGCAACGGTCTTTCGACTGCCGGTGCACAGTTGCACGGAGATGCCAAGCGGTTCAAACCAGGTCTGAAAAGTCTGCCAATGCTGCTCGGCCAGGATTTCCGTGGGCGCCATCATCGCCACATTCAATCCACTCTCGAGGACCATCAGCGCGCAGGCGCCTGCCACCACGGTCTTGCCTGATCCAACGTCCCCCTGGAGCAACCGGCGCATGGGGTGGCCCCCGGCCAGTTCCTGGCGCAACTGCCGCAAAACGCGCGTTTGAGCGGGGGTGAGCGAGAACCCGAGCCGGGCCAGCCACGGCTTGATCCAGTGGTTATCCCCGGCACAAGGCAAGGCGTCTGCCCGCGCGAGCAGGTTCCGCCGGCGCTCGAGGAGCGAGGATTGAAATTCGATGAACTCATCCAGCGCGAGCCGCTGGCGGGCCAATTCGCCGGCCTCGGGCTCGGGCGGGAAATGCAGCCATTTCACGGCCGTGGCGCGGTCGGGCATTCCCGTTCGCGGCAGCGCCGGAGATGGTTCCGGCCATGAGAATTCCCGCAAAGCCAGCACCCGCCAGACCAAGGCGCGCAGCCAGCGCTGCGGCAAGCCCTCGGTGAGCGGATAAACGGGGACGATCCGGTTCAGGTGAATCGATTCTTCCTCGAGGTTTTCGACTTTCTCGGTTTCCGGATGATCCATGGTGCGCGGCTTAAGCGAGACAGGCTTGCCAAAAACCACAACCTGGTCGCCC
>JAMCZD010000003.1:0-3012 GCA_023473405.1 Candidatus Omnitrophota bacterium | reverse complement strand
CCACTTGGAAATGACGTTCCATGAATGGCATGTTCCACCAGCGGCAATGCAACCGGGCGGTGCCATCCTCGAGAATCAGCTCGAAAACCGATTTGGTCCCATGATGATAGCGTTTGATGCCCAGGGCCGCCACCTTTCCCCGGGCAATCGACGGCTCCCGCATTTGGAGCTCGGCGATGGCGCGAATCCGTCGCCGGTCTTCGTACCGTCGCGGACAATGCCACAGCAAATCCCTCACCGTAAACAGGCCGAGCCGGGCCAATTGGGCGGAGCGTTCAGAGCCGATCCCAGGTAATTCCTCGAGCCGCGTGGTCAAATCCACCAACGGCGCGCGTGAACCGGGATTAAGTCGTTCATCATGCATTACCTACTCGACAAGATATTGCCTCTGGATCAGATTTGGCGCAATGGCGAATGAATCAGAAGCCCCGCTCGACCGGCTCTGGACCGAGTATGAACAGGTATTTCATGATTTTGATGACTTGACATTGGCGCGATGGATGTCACAGACACTGGGCCAGCTCCAGGGCCGTGTCTGGCGGCTCTCGCACCCGCTGCTTGGCGCCTACCGCCTGGCGGCGCAGACCGGCCACGACAGGCAAATCTGGCTCAAGCGCATGGCCACACCACCTTCGGATTATACGATTGCAACCTGCTGCCGCGCCCCCTTGCTGCCCCTGGTAACCCGTGACGTGCTCGAATCGGGCCTGCTTTGCCAGCATTGCGGCGCCACCGCGGTGCCTTTCGACGAAATCCCCGCCGAGCTGCGGCCCAGGCTGCAGGACTGGGCCGAATGCTATGCCCCGATTCACGCCGTGGTTCATCGTGAAGAGACCCATCGATCCGCCGGCGCAATTCCCGAGCGTGAGCTCGAGGAGGCCGCTCATGGCGCCGAGCAACTGCTGGCCCGCGTTGGCCGGGAAATTATGCCGCTCTTCCTCGATTTCTATCCGGCAGCCGTGTGGGAGGACCAGGATGAATGCCTCGAGGTGCGGCCGGAGGACATTCCATTATAAGCAAAAAAAAGCGGGCATCACAAGATGCCCGCCCAACCCAAACGACCAAACTAACCTCCTCTTCGTCACAGGCGTGACGAAAGGTTCTCTCTCGCAGACCCAACCCAGTCCTGCGATCATCCCAGAGAACGAACCTACGTTAAGGTAGACGAAGCCCTTAATTTTTTGTTCAAAGATTTTCGTGTGCTTGAATTTCTCGCCCGATTCGTCACTCTCTCTCCTGCCACATGAACGAACGGGTCCGAATTGAATTAAGGCCGCTGGGCAGAGTGATCGAGGTCCCACTGGGCACACCCCTTCATGAAGTGCTGTTTGCCCATGGGGTTGAGTTCCCGTGTGGCGGACAGGGACGGTGCCGCGGTTGCCGGGTCAAGCTGTTGGCCGGACAACTGCCGATTACGCCCGACGAAGAGTCCGCCTTCACGCCCGCCGAACTCGAAGCCGGTTGGCGCCTGGCCTGCCGGATTCATGCCGACACGAATCTGACTCTCGAGTTAGCCCAATGGGAAGCCTCCATTCTGACAGACAACTCGATCTTCGATTTCCGTCCCCGCGACGGTCTGGGCGTCGCTGTTGACCTGGGCACCACCACGCTGGTTGCCCAATTGCTCGACCGGCGGACCGGCCACGTCCTTGCCGTGCGCACCGCCCTTAACGCCCAAGCCCTTCACGGCGCCGATATAATGAGCCGGGTGAATTATGCCCTGGCCGATGACGGGCGGCGTAAACTGGAACAATTGATCCGTGAACAGATCGGCGAATTGATCCTGGAATTGGGCTTGGCGGCCAACCGGCCCGTGGAAGAAGTGGCCGAGGTGGTTGTGGTCGGCAATACAGTGATGCATCACCTGTTTTGCGGCCTGAACCTTCAACCCCTGTCCCATTACCCGTTTGAGTCCCCCAATGGCGGCCCCCAGGTCTTTCGCGCCGAAGAACTCGGATGGAACCGCGGTGTCCGGTCGACTGTCCGTTTCCAACCGTGCTTGGGCGGGTTTGTTGGAAGCGACATCCTGGCGGGCATCCTGGCCACGCGGCTTCACCAAAGCCGCGAGTTAGTCGGCCTCATAGACCTGGGCACCAATGGCGAAATCGTCCTCGGTAACCAAGATCGAATCCTGTGCGCCTCGACCGCCGCCGGTCCAGCCTTCGAGGGCGCCCGCCTTTCCATGGGCATGCGCGCCGCGACTGGGGCCATCTCGAAGGTGATGGTCCATCAAGGCGGCCTCGAATGCAAGGTCTTGGGCGAAGGCCCGGCGCGTGGCGTGTGCGGCAGCGGTCTCGTGGACGCCATCGCAGCCGGCTTGGACCTCGGTTGGATACAGCCCTCCGGCCGATTGACCGATAAAAAGCAGACCCTGGTCCTTTGTCCACCGGTAACTCTAAACCAGGCCGACGTTCGCCAACTCCAGTTGGCCAAGGCGGCGATTGCCGCCGGCATTCGCATCCTGCTGGAAAAATGGGGCGCCAAACCGAGCGATGTCCACAAGGTTTACCTCGCCGGGGCCTTCGGCAATTATATCAACCGAAGCAGCGCCCGCCGGATCGGGCTGTACGAATTTCACCTCGACCAGGTCCAGCCCGCCGGCAACACCGCTTTGCTCGGGGCCAAGCTCGCCTTGTTCGCCCCGCCGGACGAGGACTATTCATTTTCCGAGGTCCGCTCGCGGGTTCAGCACCTGTCGCTCAACGAAGATCCGCACTTTCAAGATATATTTCTTGACGAAATCGGTTTCCCACAACAATGATACCAATGTGTATACCCCCGGCTGATCCGTGCCGCCCGCCCGGGACCAGGCTCCGACGCAACGGACTGTTCTCTATCCCACGCTCCGGGGAGTATTCGAGGTTCCTGCGATGAGTGAATCCAGCGGGCCCGATTGGGTCCATTACCAGCGCGGGCGGTTTGCTACCGAACTCCCCGCCCGTTATCTCTATCACCCGGGCCATTTCTGGCTCGCTGAACGGCCAAACGGCGTCTGGCGCGCGGGGTTGACCC
>JAMCZD010000473.1 GCA_023473405.1 Candidatus Omnitrophota bacterium | reverse complement strand
GGTGTTGACCTGGGGAACCCGCTTGAGGGCATCCACGGATGCCTTGACGAAAAACGACATGATCCCCAGCTTGATCCGGTATCGTTCCTGGAACAACGGCTGGAACTCCCGGCGCAGAGCCATGAGCGCCGACATGTCTATCTCGTTGAAGGTGGTCAGCAGCGCCGCCGTATTCCGCGCCTCGACCAGCCGGCGCGCTATGGTTTTGCGCAACCGGCTCATGGGCACCACCTCTTCTTCTCGCCCCGGCAGTCCAATCGTTGGAGAAGGCGTGGTTCGAGGAACCACCGCCGGTTCGGTCCGGTGAGCTGTTGCCGGTGCGGGTGGGGGAGGCGGTGTTTCGTGTCTTTCTTCAAGACCGAAGGCGGGCGGCGGCACAGCCGGCGTGCCAACCGCGAGGGCAGGGGCGCCCGGCTCCGCTGCCGCTTTCTGGTTTTCGGGACTTTGCTCCGGCTCGCGGGCCCCCAGTTCTTCTCCAGCTTCAATCTGGCCGATTACTTCCCCAACGACTGCGGTTTGTCCCTTGGCCTTGTTTATCTTGCGAAGAATCCCCGAAACCGGCGCAGGCAGCTCCATGGTTGCCTTTTCCGATTCGATGGTTACCAGGCTTTGGTCCTGGTCAACCCGGTCACCCTCGGCCTTTAACCATTCCCCGATTTCCACCTCGGTAATTGATTCGCCCACAGCGGGGACTTTCAAATCAACCAGCATAGATATGCCCTTTCATTCATCCATTGCCGTTCGAGGGCGCTCCCTCCAAAGCGGCGGCAATTAGTTCATTCTGTTCTTTCCTGTGTGCATTTGCCGAACCCGTAGCCGGATTGGCTGAAGGCGGACGGCTGACGGCGGAAAACGGGAATCGCTCGAACAAGCGGGAGCCGAACTGGTGGTGGAGGCAGGCCCAGGCACCCATGTTCGCCGGTTCTTCCTGGACCCAGATGACCGGTATGCCCTCGCGGTAGGGCGAGAGCGCTGCTTGAAGCTGTGCCGGGTCCAGCGGATATAGCTGCTCGATTCGCACCAGGGCAACCTCCAACCGCCCCAATTCATCGCGCCGCGCCGCCAGCTCGTAGTATATCTTGCCGCTGCACAGCAGCACTCGCTGCGCTCGCGCCGGATCAACGGCATCGGGAATGACACGTTGAAAGGTGCCGCGAGCGCACTCATCGAGACTGGAAACGACCCGGGGATGACGCAACAGGCTTTTGGGCGTCATGACCACCAGGGGCTTGCGCCATCGCCGCAACGCCTGGCGCCGCAGGCAGTGAAAATACTGCGCCGGCGTGGTCGGATAAACCACCTGGAGATTGTCTTCGGCGGCCAGGACAAGAAAGCGTTCGAGGCGCGCGCTGGAATGTTCCGGGCCTTGTCCTTCGAACCCGTGCGGCAGGAGCAGGACCACACCGCTCAGCCAACGCCATTTGTCTTCGGCGCTGCTGATGAATTGATCCACGAATACCTGCGCCGCGTTGACAAAATCCCCAAACTGCGCCTCCCACATGACCAGGCCTTCCGGACAATCCAGGCTGTAACCGTATTCGAATCCCAGGACACCCGCTTCCGACAGCGGGCTGTTCCAGACTTCAACTCGAGCCTGGCCCGGTTTGAGGTGTTGGAGCGGGAGGTATGCATGACCGTCTTCGTAATCGTACAAAATGGCGTGGCGCTGGCTGAAGGTCCCCCGCCCGCTGTCTTGTCCGCTCAACCGCACTGGGACACCTTGCACGGCCAGGCTCGCCCAGGCCAGCGCCTCCGCCGCCGCCCAGTCCAACCGCTGTTCGCCGCGACCCATCGCCTGCCGCCCCTTCAGGAACCGCTCAAGCTTCGGGTGCGGATGGAACCCCTCCGGCAAACGGGTTTGGGCTTCGAGCAATTCCGCCAAAAGCTCACTGGGCGCGCCCGTCTCAATCTCCGCCTCATGCGGTTCGCGTCCGCCAAAATAACCGCGCCGCGGCACGGCACCATCGCCGACGTGGAACGAGTGTTCATTCCGGCGCGCCTCGGACAGTTCCTCCTCGAGGTGGCGCCGCCGCTGAGTGGCAATTGCGTCCGCCTCGGCAAGGGTCACTTCCTGCAGTTTAAGCAGGTGCTCGAGATAACCCTCGCGGACGGACTTGCGGCGTTCGATAGCGCGGTAGAGAACCGGCTGGGTAAACGAAGGCTCGTCGGCCTCATTATGTCCGAATCGGCGATAGCCATATACGTCAATGAAAATATCTCGTCGAAACGCCCGGCGAAAATCCATCGCCAACCGCACCACCTGCGCCACCGCTTCCGGGTTTTCCCCGTTTACATGAAAGATGGGCACTTGCAGCATCCGCGCAATGTCGGTGGCGTAAGTGCTCGACCGGCCTTCGGATGGCGCGGTAGTGAAGCCGATCTGGTTGTTGACGACCACATGCAACGTTCCGCCTATGAAATAACCCGGCAATTGACTGAGGTTTAATGTCTCCTGGACTATTCCTTCTCCGGCCAGGCTCGCGTCCCCGTGAATCAACACCGCCAGGACGCGCCTCCGCTCGCTGTCGCCCAGCTCGTCCTGCCGGGCTCGCACCCGGCCCAGCACCACCGGGTTGACAAACTCGAGGTGGCTGGGATTGAAGCAGAGGGAGAGATGCACCTTTTGTTTCGAGGCGGTGATCCATTCGCGGTCATATCCGAGGTGGTACTTGACGTCGCCATGCCCCGCCTGCAGCCGCGGATCGGTGTCTTCGAACTCGCGAAAAATCCGGCAGGCGCTCTTGCCCATGATGTTAACCAGCACATTGAGCCGCCCGCGATGCGCCATGCCCAGCACGATCTCTTCTATCCCTAACTTGCCGGCCTTTTCGATGGCCAGCTCCAACAACGGAATCAGGCTCTCGCAACCCTCGAGCGAAAAACTCTTCGCGCCGACAAATTTCTTCCGGATGAATTCCTCGAACGTAACCGCATCGGTCAGCCGGGTTAAAATGCGCAATTGCTCCTCGCGATCGAGCTGAATCCGATTCTCCGTCCCTTCCATCCGTTCCTGGAGCCAGCTCCGTACCGCCAGGTCGTCAATGTGCATGTAATTGACGCCAATCGATCGGCAGTACGTGTTGCCCAGGCGCCTCAGCACCTCCAGCAGCGGCAGCGCGCGACCGCCTTCGATGGTTTTCCACGAAATCTCGCGGTCCATCTCCTCCTCGGTAAAACCGTAGAAGTCCGGGTCCAGCTCCGGAGGCTGGGGGCGAGGCAGTCCCAATGGATCAATCCGCGCCACGATATGACCCCGCACCCGGTAATTCCGAATTAGCTGGTTGACCCGGTCCTGGAAACTGGCCAGCTTGGCCGGCATGAGACCCTTTGTTTCCTCAGGGTATGTGGTGCCTGGCGGATTAAAAAGGCTTGCCGGACGGAACGATGGCCCTGCTTGCGGGCGCCGCGCGAAAAGATCGCCATCGCCCAAAGAGGCAAAGTAATTGCGCCATTCCGGCGATACCGAGTCAGGATTCCGCAGGTATGCGAAGTAGAGCGCCTCGGCGAACTCGAGGTTCACACTGCCGATCTCAGGATGCTTGTTCATCTTATCCATGGTGTGCTCCGTTCCAGTGCCGCTTTGTTGTCCCCTTCCCATGCCTGCTAAGATAACCGTAACGACCAGCGTGGTCAAAAACGCCTCGCCGCGCCTCCAACGGATCCCTGCCAAGTCGCTGGTAGGACAGCGGATTGATTCACTTTGGAAGATTCTTGCCTCACACCCGCCACATTCCTCGCCCAATCGGAAGATGGACAACCCAAATCCCGCTCACTACGATAAAACCGACATTCGCCCGATTCGTTAGGCGTCAAATCAGACTCAATCCGGAGCGGAAATACTCCAAGCAGTGAGTGAACGATGAGATTGAAACCGTTTGGCTTCGCATGGCTCGCATCGATTGCGGTATTAGCGCCATTTCTTAACGCGGCAGCGGCGCGTCTTCATGACGACGAGGTCTCCGCCCGCATCACCGTCCAGGATTTCGAGCAGCCCATCGCGCGGCAACCGATGTGGTGGAAAGGGTATGGCGGCGACGCGCCCGAGTATTCCAACGTCCACTCGGGTCAGCACGCCCTGCGGTTTTTCTGGAACCTGAGGGCGTGAGGCAAGAA
>JAMCZD010000544.1:2118-4125 GCA_023473405.1 Candidatus Omnitrophota bacterium | reverse complement strand
CAGCTGCGGCAGGCAACGCGCGTACGCCTTGTTATGCGAATGGGTTGGGGCTCATTACACCCCGGCCAAGGGCATTCTGCCCAACGCGCCCGGTTTCGGCACCCTGGCGCTGGCAGCCTGGGCCCAAAAGACAACCGTTTTGCCGGCATTCGAGGATTTGAATGAGGCATGGAAGGAATTCTCGGTGAACGGGTGTTTCGCCGCGTCGAATCCAGCGGCAATACACAGTCCAACACCGGTCGGTTCCACCGTCAACGGCGCCATGGCGGTAGCGGTGGAGATACCTCCGGGGGCCACGGTCGAAGCGCCGTTTGCGCTGGCCTGGCATTATCCCAATAAGTACAACGCAGCCGGCACGTGGATGGGATGTCATTATGCCACGAGATGGGCCGACGCTCAGGCGGTAATGCACGAGGCAGTGGCGAACTACCCGGTCTGGCGAGAGAAAACCGAACGGTTCCGGAGCACCCTTTACGACAGCACATTGCCCTATTGGCTCTTGGACTGCCTAACCTCACAGGCCGGCATCATCCGATACATCGGCGTGGTCTTCCGAATCGCCAACGGTGATATTTACGGTTGGGAAGGTTCCAATGGCTGCTGTCAACCCACTTGCACCCATGTCTGGGGTTATGAACAAACCCTTTCCCGGTTGTTCCCCGACCTTGAAAGGGAGATGCGCCGCATCGATTTCTTCCATCAACAACGTGCAGACGGCGGCGTCAACAACCGGACCGATGTGCCTTCACCCTTCCATCCCACCGGCGAATCGCCCTTCACCGACGGCCACGCCAGTTGCATCCTGAAGGCCTACCGCGAGGCCCTCAACCATCCGGATGATTCCTGGTTCAAGGCCTATTGGCCGCATGTTAAAAACGCGGTCGAATATCTCATCGCTCGCGACCAAGCCACCGCAGGAGGCAAACCTGACGGTGTCCTGCGAGATGACCAATGGAACACGTACGACGAAGCTCTTCACGGCGTTACCACCTTCATCGGCACCTACTATTTGGCGGCTCTCCGCGCCGGTGAGGAATGGGCGCGCCGGATCGGCGACGGCGAAAGCGCCCAGAGATTCCATACCGTCTTCGAACATGGGCGGCAAAAGCTGGTTCAGTTATGCTGGAACGGCGAATATTTCCAGCAGAATCTCGCCGATTATGCGAAGCGGCGGGGTGAGGTTGGACCGGGCTGCATGAGCGACCAACTCATCGGCCAATGGTGGGCCCACCAACTCGGCTTGGGTTACTTGCTGCCCAAGGACAGGGTGCAGTCCGCCCTGCGCGCCATCTTCAAATACAATTGGAAATCCGACCTGACCGGCTGGAGACATTCGCCCCGCGCCTTCGCCGGGGCCAAAGATAAAGGGCTGATCATTTGCACCTGGCCCAAAGGCGGACGGCCAGACACCGTCATGCTCTATTCGGACGAGGTCTGGACCGGCATCGAGTATCAAGTGGCGGCGCATATGATTTACGAAGGCATGATCGAACAAGGGTACTCCATTATCAAAGGAGCGCGCGATCGGTACGATGGCGCGCCGCGCCCACCCATCCAGCGCAATCCATGGAATGAAATCGAGTGCGGCGGGCATTATGCGCGCGCGATGTCCTCGTGGTCCCTGCTGCTGGCCATATCCGGCTTTGAGTACGACAGCCTGGAGCGGTCGATGCGCTTTATGCCTCGATATGCGCCGGGCACTTTCAAAGCCTTTTTCTGCGCCTCTGAAGGCTGGGGTAGCCTCGCGCAGCAAATCGCCGACGCGGCCTCGCCGGGCCAGGAAGGAAGCCGGCGGGTCGAGATTGCGGTGAAATGTGGCCGGCTGAGGTTGCGATCGCTCTTGCTCGCGGCGACTGAGAATGCAACGTCGCAGAAACTATCTGTTCACCTCGCAGGCCTGGAAGTGCCGGCAACTTCAGACAGTCGGCCGGGTGGAGTTGAAATCAAGTTCGACAAAGAGATCGAGATTAAAGAAGGGGACAAGATGGAGTTGCGGCTAATCCCAGT
>JAMCZD010000544.1:1267-2108 GCA_023473405.1 Candidatus Omnitrophota bacterium | reverse complement strand
TCAAGTGGTTGTTGTTGCAGGTTTACTGGGATTAGCCGCCGGATGTTCAAAAGAGGAACAGACGCCCTCTTCCGAGTCGACGGCTCCTGAAACCAACGTCCCGGCTGAGACTAATGTGGCTCCTTCCACTAACGTTCCCGCGCCGGCGCAAACGAATGCGCCAGCGGCCCCGAACAAGTAACAGCCAGCGACGGCTTTGAGAGTGTTTTAAACACGCTCCTGGCCTTGGGCCACCTGCCCCACAGCGGCCAATAAAACTGCCGCGCCCTGGATTCTTCCGGTGCGCAACCGGTCAAGTGCCTCGTTTGCACCGTCCAATGGAAAGGTTTGGACTTCGGTGTGAACGGGGACTTTTGGCGCTAAGGCAAGGAATTCCTGTCCGTCACGCCGCGTGAGATTGGCGACCGAGCAGATGGTTCGTTCTTCCCACAGGAGACGGTAAGGAAAGGAGGGGATGTCGCTCATGTGGATTCCACCGCACACGACCGTCCCCCCCTTGACAACCGCGCGCAGCGCCAGCGGCAGGAGTGAACCCACGGGGGCAAAAAGGATGGCCGCATCCAAACGCTCAGGCGGCAATTGGGTGGAGTCACCCGCCCAGACAGCGCCTAGAGATTTGGCGAATTCCTGGGCGGAGCGGTCGCCGGGGCGGGTGAACGCATAGACTTGGCGGCCCTGGTGCCGGGCGACCTGGGTGACGATATGAGCCGCCGCGCCGAATCCGTAAAGCCCGAGGCGTTGCGCGTTGCCGGCCTTGACCAGAGAGCGATAGCCGATAAGACCGGCGCACATCAAAGGTGCGGCTTCGGCGTCGGCGTAGGACGTTGGAATAGGAAAACAG
>JAMCZD010000544.1:567-1257 GCA_023473405.1 Candidatus Omnitrophota bacterium | reverse complement strand
CATAGCCGCCGTCGAGGGTGTAGCCCGTGAAGCGCGCCTGATCACATAAATTCTCCCGGCCCGAGTCGCAAAAGCGGCATCGGCCGCAGGTCCAACCGAGCCAGGGAATTCCGACGCGGTCTTCGTTTTTGAACTGGGCAATATCAGGCCCGCAAGCAACGACTTTACCGATGATTTCGTGGCCGGGGATCAACGGTAACTTGGGCCGTGGCAGATCGCCGTCCACCACATGCAGATCGGTGCGACAGACGGCGCAGGCGCGGACCTGAACCAATACCTGCCCGGTACCTGGCTGTGGTATGGGCAATTCAGTTAAGCGCAACGGCTGCCGCGGCGCGTTCAACACCATTGCACGCATAATCACAATTGACGCTCGCCAGCGCGCCGGGTCAAGTGAATGTTGGACCGTTTATTTAGCCGATGCAGTTTCCAACCGAGCCAGTTTCTCTTCGATTCTGGCGACTGATTCCAGCAACTGTTGCTGGTGGGGTTGGGAAAAGGCGCGACCATCCGCGGGCAAGTCCCCGATTTCAATCTCGAGTTGGCGATGTCGGATATTTCGTCGAGTGACATCGAGATGTTGACGCGCGAGTTGAACCTGAAAGAGACCACACCGACCACGTTGAACGCGTTGTACGTGTCGTTCAAACATGATTGGTTTGCGAGATTCCGTGATATGTCGCGTGAGAT
>JAMCZD010000544.1:0-557 GCA_023473405.1 Candidatus Omnitrophota bacterium | reverse complement strand
CCACCAATCAATGCCTATTTCCCTGGCCTTTTCCACGGAACAAATCAGCAACCGAATCTGGATGGTCAGAAGTTCGATGTCCACCAATTTGATCTTGATATCGCCTGTGATGACAATTCCCTTGTCCAATACACGTTCCAGGAGGTCTGCCAAAGAGGTGCTATTGGTGGAATGTTCTACGGCATGCTGGGTGGTCATTGGTGTCTCCTCACATTAGTTTTCCCAAGGGGCCCAGGTCCAGATTCAAATCCTCATCGGCCAGGCCGAATTCCTGTTTGAGTCGTTCGATTTCATCGGTCTGCCGCATCAAGGCCAGGCCCAAGCGTTCCATTTGCGGTTCCGTGAGGGAGCCATTCTCGATGCGCCGGATGGCCTGACGTTCGAGTAGCTCATGCAGGAGTTTGATCACGGCGAGAACCACTTGACTCAAGCAGTTCTTTTTCTTGTCCTGGCTCAATCCCTCCTTCCGCTTGGCACTCGGCGCCTCTGGAGGCAATGTTCCCTGGGACTCGCAATTTATTTTGGAGGCGCGGGTGTGTCCTTGAGCGGGGAGGTCC
>JAMCZD010000143.1 GCA_023473405.1 Candidatus Omnitrophota bacterium | reverse complement strand
TACACCTACGGATTTGACGACGGCGCCAGCGGCAATGATTTTGCCGATCCGCTCAGTGTCGCATATTCCCACGATCCGGCCTCGACGCCCTCAGTCACTTACGGCTACGATCGCGTGGGCCGCCGGCAAACGATCACCCGCAACAGCATCAGCACCACCCTCTCCTACAACGAGGCCAACCAATTGCTGAGCGAGAGTTTCTCGGGCGGCACGCTCAACGGGCTTTCGGTCGAGCAGACCTACGATAACATGTTGCGCCGAACCGGCGTATCGGCCAAACAGGGGGCCGCCACCCTTTCGAGCGCCACCTACGCCTACGAGAATGATTCGTCCCGCCTCCTGAGCGTCACGGACAGCGCCAATAATTCGGCCACTTATTCTTATATTGCCAATTCCCGCCTGGTAAGCCAGATTGACTCCAAGCAAAACTCGACAGTGCGCATGACGGCGACCAGGCAATATGATCATTTGAACCGGCTGCTCTCGATCTCCTCGACGCCGAGCGGGACCAATCAGTTGCCGGTTTCCTTTGCCTATGCCTACAACGCCGCCAACCAGCGTTACCGGGTGACGCTCAACGACGGCTCGTATTGGCTTTACACATATGATGCTCTGGGCCAAGTCCAATCGGGCAAGAAATATTGGCCGGACGGCACAGCGGCAGCCGGCCAGCAGTTTGAATACACCCATGACGACATCGGCAACCGGACGCAGACCAAGGCGGGCGGGGACAGCGCGGGCGGCAACCTGCGCACGGCCACTTACACGGTCACCTTAGTTAATCAGTATACAAACCGGACCGTTCCCAATGCAGTCGATATTCTGGGCACGGCCGACGCCGGTGCCACGGTTACAGTCAACAGCCAGGCGACTTATCGCAAAGGCACCTATTATCACAAGGCGCTGACCCTGGACAACAGCGCCAAGGCCATATTCCCCGTCATAAAGGTGGGTACTGTATATGGCGGCAATTCGAGCAATGTGTATGGGAAGGTGTTTCTGCCGAAAACCCCGGAGGTTTACACCCACGACCTGGACGGCAATCTCACTTCCGATGGTCGCTGGAATTACGTCTGGGACGCCGAGAATCGCCTGGTCCGGATGGAAAGCCTCGCGAGCGCGCCGCCGGTATTCCGGCGGCGTCTTGAATTTGAATATGACTGGCGGGGGCGGCGCATTAAAAAGACGGTGACCAACCTGGGGACCTGGGACGCCATACCGATGAAGTTCCTCTATGATGGCTGGAATCCATTGGCAGAACTCAATGCCTACGACACCCTGTATCGATCGTATTTGTGGGGGCTGGATTTGAGTGGTACACCTCAGGGTGCCGGTGGGGTGGGTGGACTTCTGTCAGTCCTCGGCAATAATTTTGTAGCCTATGACGGCAACGGCAACGTGGCCGCCCTGGTCAGTGCCGCTGACGGCACGGTATCGGCTCAATACGAATACGGCCCCTTCGGTGAGGTCATCCGCGTAACCGGTCCAATGGGTAAGATCAATCCGATCCGGTTTTCGACCAAATACGCCGATGACGAGTCGGACTTCCTCTATTATGGATACAGGTATTATAACCCGAGCACGGGGAGGTGGTTGAGGAGGGATCCGTTGAGCGATGAAGCGTTCTTCAGACGTTACGCAGGTAGCAAGTCGCGAAGTGAACGAATCCAGTTACGAGCGAAAGCCTTGGAGACGGTCTACGTTTTCGTTTCCAACAAACCTGCCGACAAATACGACTATCTGGGGTTGCAGTGCGGCATCACCGTCCACCGCGCACCAGTTGACGTGAGGCTCGTTTGGGATTGGCCGCCTATTGAAATTGATGCTGGCCACGAATGGATTGAGTTTGACGGGCAAGGTTATGGCTTTTGGCCAGCAGGAAGTGCACTTTATTCAGACGGAAAGATGCATGAAGGGGATGATCCGCATACAGGGGAACGCAACGGGAGAAATTGGGATCTTGTATGCAAAAAGACTTGCATACTTCCTGGGGGAGAGAAGTCCACGAAAATTGTAGAAGGGACTTGGGTAGAAGGAGGCATATATGGAGAAAGCGGAGAGAAGCTGACGATCATTCAAGCGGGCAGCGGCAAGGATAAGAAATGTCCTGACGCGAGCTGTGACGACATCAAAAGCTGCATCAAGGCCGTCGCCGCAGAGTGGAAAAATGGGAAGATTTACTGCTTGCCAGCGATCAACTGTAGGGATTTCGTTTTAGACGTCCTTCGTCGCTGTGCTTTGAACCGCGCGAGCCAAGCTAAGTGAAACCTATCTTGCGCCACTTCTTTGGTGTCCTGATCGCTATGTTTGCCGTGCTTGCGGGTGGATGCAACTCAGGCGGTAAGTCTTCAGCTATGAACTCCACGAATGTACAATCGCTGGTCCTATATGATCTCGATCCGAGAAAAGTCTCGAACTACTCGGATTTGCTGACCAAAGTCAGTTCGCACTCCTTGAAGCCTGAGGAAGTGCAACTGTTATTTGCGAACACGAAGGAGGAATCATTGCACATCTGGAAAGGCGCGCTTCTTGGTGTTTTACAATGCAAAGACGGCACGAAATACCACCTGGCAATTAGCAATTTTGGCGGGTTTGTCCGTGTCCTAGAAACCGGCCAGAGTATTCGTTTCGTCGGCGCGTCCGGCACAGAATGGGAGCGAATCCAAAGCGCGGTTCTACGGGATGTGTTTATACCGGCGAGACAGCGACGGAATCAAGGTGAAGAGCGTTGAGTCGTAATGCCCGTCGGCAAGACTTGCCGGCTTTCGCCTTCCCTTGAAAGAGCTACGCCGCGAAACACGGCAAGACTTGGCTCCCCCTACTTTAATCCGAAAAGGCCTGAAAAAGGATTGCCCAAGACTGGAAAACGTGCCACGATCGCATTTCGTGAAAGGGTCTGCGCAACTTTATTCCGATCGTAGCCAGCAATGGCATCGGAGGGATGAATTTCCTGTTTGGCCGCTACCCGACCGTCGCCGTTCTCGAATCCCTTTCCGAAAAGCGCCCTTTTCTCAAAACCGGTCGCATGTACCTCGAAACAAGCGCTTTCCGAAAAACTCACGGACTTCCACCGAAGGCCCCTTCGGTGAACTCCTCCGCGCCACCGGCCCAATGGCCAAGACCAATCCTTTCCGGTTCTCCACGAAGTATCAGGATGACGAGACGGACCTGGTTTACTATGGACTGCGCTACCTGAAGACCTCGACAGGAGGGTGGCTGAGCCGCGATTCGTTGGAGGAAAAGGGCGGGCTAAATCTCTACGGCTTTGTTCATAACGAGCCGGTTAGCAAATTCGATACGGACGGGAGAGAAATCGGTGGCATCTGCCCGAACTGCGGAACCTACTATGTGGGTGAATGTCCAACCTGTGGTTATCCTCATTCACCACCAAAGCCACCTACGCCCCCTGACCCGGTGGGTTTTGCGCTCTGCATGCGAAACGTAAACCCGGAGGGACTGGGAGAGAATTTGTTGTTGATTGGGTTCAGGATTCTGCATCCGCGAACTCCAACGGACCACGCGTATCTGCATTACAAGCACTGTGACAAGTGCGAGAGGGTTGGGTTGGGCATCGGCGGCACAACGCCGGGAAGGCCGCCTATTCCCGAGCATAAGTTTCAACCGACCGACTGTAAGCCATGCAAGCGAACAGGCTCCAATCTCCAGTATGGTGCCACGACCAAGACCGGCACCCAAGCGACAGATCAGGAGATATGGGATTGCATCTCGAAGGTTCCAACGTCGAAGAAATATGTGCCCACTGGTAAGAACCAATACAACTGCCTGGACTGGGCTAAGGAGGCGGCGAGCAAATGCGGACTCGATTGCAATTAAAGCTGCCGATAATCCTCGGAGCCTTGTTGTTTTGCGGGCATAGCCTGCTCGTAACGGCACTCTGGCGTGCCTCTCTGAGAAACATCGAATTCGGTGCGTTGTGGGAGCACATGCGTTTGACCGACCTACCAGTGAGTATGCTTCTGGATACCTTTTACGGGGCATACTCAAAGGTCTTCGACCCAACGGCGCAGGGCACTTATCACACGCCATACTTTCTGTTCCATCTAGTCTTTGGTGGCCTTCAGTTCTTCGTTTGGGGATGGCTGCTCGGGAAGGTGTGGAACCGATTAGCGCATCGAATTCGAT
>JAMCZD010000324.1:16021-19944 GCA_023473405.1 Candidatus Omnitrophota bacterium | reverse complement strand
CCCCCCGTCAGGGCTAATGCATGAAGCATGAGGAGTCCGTATACTGGCGGTTGAGAGAATGGTATCGATTTTGTGGACCGATCGGGACATTATTTCGATACATTGGCGCCGGCGGCCAGGAGCGTCTGCTCGTCAAAAATTGGCTCGATCCGAACCTGGGAACGATTAAGATAGCTGCATGAAGCTGGGCTATTTGATCTCTTTGGCATTGCTGTTGCCATCCCTCGAATCTATTCATGCCGCACCGACCGGCCCGACGAACGAATTCCTTGGGCCGAACTTGACCGTGATTCACGGTTCAGTGAATGGCGTTTTGCTGCGAAAGAATGGCAAGGTCCTATCAGTCTATGGCAACGCCGGAGCCGGGCCGGCCAAGGTGGAGGCCGTGCTGTTAACCGATAGCCGGCGCGACACGGCCTGGGCGGGTTGTGATTTGGTCGAACAAGGCGCCCGGGCGATTGTGCCGGCGCAGGAAAGCAATTGGTTCGCCCACGTGGAAACGTTCTGGACGGCATTCGAGAACAAGCGGTTTCACGATTCCGCCCAGCAAACGACGAAGGTCATTTGCCGATCGATACCGGTGACCGAAACGGTGCGCGGAGGCGGAACGTTTACCTGGGAAGACATTTCCATTCACGTCCTTGATACCCCGGGTTATACACCGGGAGCTGTGACCTATCTGCTGAGTGAGAATGGAAAGACCGTCGCGTTCACCGGGAACCTTATCTATGGCGACGGACAATTACCCGATCTGTATAGCCTGCAAGACGCGATCCCCGAAGCCAACATCGGCGGTTACCATGGTTTCGCCGCCAGGCTCGGTCCCTTGCTGACCAGCCTGCGCAAAGTGGCGGCTGAGAAACCCGACGTCCTCGTCCCGGCCCGCGGACCGATCATCACGAACCCCGACGCAGCCATCGCCAATTTGACGCGGCGGGCACAGGCACTGTATGCGAACTACCTTTCCATCGATGCCTTGCGTTGGTACTTCGGGGAAAAACACATCCAGGCCAAGGCTAAACGTGTGTTGGGCGATTCGGCAACCGTCTCATGGATGCCGATGGCGGAGACTTTCCCGGGCGGCCTGCCTTCGTGGATCGTGCCCATCGAGAATTCGCGCCTGATCAGATCCTCGGACGGCACGGGCTTCCTGATAGACTGCGGGAGCAAGGGAATCCTGGAATCGCTGAAAAAGATGCGTGAAACGGGCAAATTGACGGCGATTGACGGGCTATTCATCACGCATTACCACGACGATCATACCGAACAGGTCCCCGCCCTGCTGAAGGAATTCGGTTGCACGGTCTATGCCAGCCGAGAGATGAGTGATATCCTGGGGAATCCATCCGCCTATCGATTGCCTTGTCTCACCGCAAATCCCATCCTGGTTTCCGGTCCTCTCGACAACGGAGCTACCTGGCGCTGGAAGGAATTCGAGCTCACTGCCTATTATTTCCCCGGTCAAACGCTCTATCACGATGCCCTTTTGATCAGAAAAGACGGCGGTGAAAGCGTGTTTTTCATCGGCGATTCCTTCACCCCGAGCGGCATCGACGATTACTGCTCGCAGAATCGCAATTTGCTGCATCCAAAAATGGGCTACTTCAAGTGCCTGGACCTGCTGACTCAAGTGGGTCTCGATTGCTGGTTGGTCAATCAACACGTCGAGCCCGCCTTCCGATTCTCCGCTGCCCAGATTTCTTTCATGGCCGATACCCTCCGGAAACGACTTGCCCTTTTGCGCGATATTACCCTGTGGGACGATCCCAATTACGCCCTGGACGAAGGTTGGGCCCGATTTGAACCCTATGGCATCTCGGCCCGCCCCGGCGAAATCAACCGCTGCGTCCTTAACATCATGAACCATTCACCCGAAGAACAGGTCTATCGGGTAGCTGTTCATTTGCCCGGTGGTTGGAGCCTGAAAGATGTAAGCCCGAGCCAGGTGCGAATTTCCCCGCGACAGGAAGGCCGTGTGGAAGTAAATTTCGCCTCGCCCAAAGACACTCCTTCAGGGGTCTATCTTCTGACAGTTGACCTCGAATGGAAGGGCGGCGACTTGCGCCAGTGGACGGAGGCCTTGATCACCATCACGCGGTAGATCCCAAGCGCGGACACATTCGCCTGAGTCGAAGGTGTCGCCCAACCTCTTGGCTCTTAGCGCCATCGACAACCCGTGCCTCGCCGCATTTCTTGGAGTGCGGTGGAAAGCAAAGCGCGACACCGCTTTGGTTTTGAGGGAAAAACGCCGTCGACGCTATCGAAAATTAAAAATTGAGACTTGGTCATTTGTCATTGAAAACGGTGCGTAGCCACTCTGGACCTGATTACAAATTACCAATTTTCAATGTTCAATGCGCGGATGAAGGCATCCGCGCTCCGATCCTCCATTCTCGCCACGCTCTCATGCTCATTCTTTACCAGACTCCATGGGAGCCTTCGGGCGTATTGCCGGTGCCCTTCTTCTTCTTCAGTTTCTTTTCAGTTTCGGCCTGCAATTTGTTTTCAGATTCCTGGAATTCTTTTTCGGCCATTCTCACCCCTGGCAGGCTTTTCTCCGCGTTTTCCGCAGCCAAGGCTGCTTCATGCGGGGTATGGAGTACGGTAGGCCGGATCAGGACGATCAGCTCACTGCGTTCGCTATTCGAGCTGCTGGAGCGGAAAAGGACGCCCAGGAGCGGAATATCCTTGAGGATAGGCACACCGGAATTGCTTTTTGATTTGGTGGTGCGCATGAAACCGCCCAGGATGATGGTTTCGCCACTCTTAACCGAGACCGTCGAAGTGGCGGTGCGGCTGGTGGTATTGGGAACCTGGTCGGGGCCAATCTGGGTATAACCGGCCAATTCATCGATCGTCTGCTCAATTTCCATGACCACCAAACCATCGGGGGTAATGTAAGGCGTAACATCCAGCTCCACACCCACGCTCAACTGCTGATACGACGAGCTCGGACCTCCGCCGTAACCATAACCATAATAGGTGCTGGTTATGTAAGGAACGGTCTGACCGTTGAAGAAGCTCGCCGGAACGGCGTGAGTGGTCTGAATCCGCGGACGCTGCAAGACGGAAGCCGAACCACTTGATGACAGCGCATTGACAGCGACTTCGAGGTCGCCCGCCCAGGTGCCGAACAAACTCAATCCGTTCGGCAGACCGCTCGAGAAGCTGTTGGTAAAGCTGGAAAGGAAGGACTGCCCATTGTTGATTCCGCTGGCCCCGGTAAACTTGCCGCTGGATTTGGGATTCTGGACGGCGGAGACGCCCAAGCTCAAGCTGTCATTCAGGGTGACATTGACAATGACCGCCTCGATCAGCACCTGGGCGAGCGCAACGTCCAATTGCCCGACGATGTTGGTAAGCATCTGCATGTCCGGCCTGGTGGCATACACCACCAGCGAATTGGAGCGTTCGTCGGGGATGATCTTGGTGCCTTCGCTGAGAATCTGCTCCGAGCCGCCACCGGCGCTTCGAACGATTTGCTGGAGGCGTTGCGCGAAAGAGGACTGGGCGGAGGCAGCACCGGGCTGGGCTTGCGGCTGCATCGTGCCAGGCTGGTTGTAACGCTGCCCGATACCGCCACGGCCGCCCAAGCCGCCCATGCGGCTCGAAGTCGCGGTTCGCCGAGTGGTTGGGCGGGCGCCGGGAGCAGCGCCACCGCCGCCGCCGACCAGGCCCGACATGACGTTGTAAATGTCTTCGACCTTGCCATACTTGATGGGGATGATTTCGAGCTTGTACTCCGGCTCGGTGTAAACATCGATCTTCTTGATCACCTCCATCATCCGTTTCACGTTGTTGGCATAATCGCGGATTACCAGGATCCCGCTCGAGTCTATGGGAACGATACCTTGAGGCATTTTGGAAAACGGGGTGATCGAGGGCACCACCTCGCTGGGGATCGCGTTGGTCAAATGCACGAT
>JAMCZD010000324.1:0-15936 GCA_023473405.1 Candidatus Omnitrophota bacterium | reverse complement strand
TGTTCAGGGCAAGAACCGTGTCCAGGGCCTCTTTGGCCTCCGCGCGGGAAAGAGGCGATTGCGATTTGATGGTGATGAACGTGCCGGTCGGATTCACCAGCGGCGAGCGCAGGATGGTTTTGCCAACCAGGTCCGCGTAGTAGTCCAATACTTGTTCCACCGGTGTGTTATTGAAATTGATCAGGAGACCTGGCTCCGTTGGCGGTTTGGGTTCCGCCGCGGTCGCCGGTCCCGCGCCGGGAACCGGGAAGGCTGGGAAAGCCGGCGGTCCACCAGCGCCGGGTGCTGCCCCCGGACCCGCCGGCGCCGCCATGGACGGAGGCGTGCCTGGAGGCGGCGGAGTGGGGCCTGCGGGTCTGGCTGCCGTGGCACTGGCCGGAGGCCTGGTAGCGGGAGCAGCGGGGACATTAGTCGAGGAAACCACCGCCGGCACTGCGCCGGTGGGGTGGCTGGTTTGACCTGCTGGAGGCGCGGCAATGGCTGGCGGGGCAGACAAAGCCGCCGGGAACGCGTTGGTCAGTGTTCGGGGAAAACCGGAGGGGGGCGCCGGGGCGGGCAGGTGCCTCGGCCCGATGACGCGGTTAGTGGA
Organism: Candidatus Omnitrophota bacterium; assembly: GCA_023473405.1. Taxonomy (GTDB): domain Bacteria; phylum Verrucomicrobiota; class Verrucomicrobiia; order Limisphaerales; family UBA1319; genus JAMCZD01. Next base: position 15,347 of record JAMCZD010000324.1, on the reverse strand, counting down.
ATGAACCGGATTGGTGCTTCCGATGACCGGCACTGGTTGCGCGGCCAATTCCGCCGCAGGCAACAGCCAGAGCAATAGAAGCGGAATATACTTCATAAGAGTCAGGTTGGTTTTCACTATCTTTTGGGCGTTGGGCGATAGGGCCGGGTAGCAACAGGCACCCGGGGAGCACTCGAGGCGGTTGGGCCTGCCGGCCGGCTCTTTTGGTAACTCGCGACCAGGGTGATCCGGCCCTGAAGCTGATATTGATTGGGAGCAGGCCGGAGGTTCATGTCGCGAACACGGATAAGGGAATTGCTCGAGCCCAACGAGACCAGGAAGTTGACCAATTCCTTTTCCCCGGCGAACAAGGTGATCAAGCGCGCCTTTTCTTCGAAGAACTCATTGGTCTTCATGGAGTTCAAGGTGGTGACTTCGTTGTTGCCGGCAAGGCTGACGCCGTTGCGGGCGGCCTCGCTCTGAATGGCGCGGATCAGATCGAGCGATTGTTCAGTGGGCAGGACTGTCGGACCGGCACCTTCCAGTTGTTTCAGGGTGGTCTGGTAACCGGCGATCCGGGCCGGTTCGGTCTCATGTTGGTAAGTGGCCAAGGTCCGTTCCGCCTCAGCCAGGCTTTGGCGGGCGAGGCGCCAGTCTTTGAAATGCGGACGCACGAGCCAGAGATTCAGGAAGACGAACAGGATGGCGGCTACACCCACCACCAGGCGGAGTTCCTGCGGACGCAAATTCAACTTATTCAGAAACTTGTTCATTCGATCTCGGTTTGCGTCAATTCGCAGCTAAAGCTCCAGACGATCTGCATTCCCCCGGCGCCGGGCCGGGTGGTCGAGTTATAAGGCAACACCTTACTGAACAGGAGCGGGCCGTTGTTGCCTGCGACATGGACTTGGCTGAGGGCCTTGTTGTATTCGAGAATCTTGTTGGCCTGGTCGGCAGGCGCATCGCCATGCAATGTAAGGGTTTTGCCCTGTTGGAAGGTGAGATCGGTCAGGGTCAGCTCGGGCGGGAGCAGTTCGGCTGCGGCCTTGTAGCACTCGAGGGCGGCGAATTTCAAGTTGACCTGGTCTTGCATGACCTGGAGGCGCGCCTTGAGTTGCATGGCGTTGGTATAAGCACCGTGCAACTTGGTTACCTGCGCCTCGACCATGTGTTGTTTGAAGTTAACCACTTGCAACGCTGAGAAATAGACCACCAGCCCGGCCAGGTAGAGCACGCCCAGCGCACCCAGGCCGCGCATCCAGAGGCCATCCATGAATTGCTGGTGATACCGCGTGGTGAATTCCGGAGGGAGCAGGTTGGCCCTGGTCTGACTGCTGGTAGCCCGCTGAGCATCGAGAGCGGCCAGGTCACGGGGCGCCAGCGCCGGCACCACGTCGATCGGTTGACCGGTCCATCGGGTAAGTAACTGCTCCCAGGAAGCGGCCAGGGCGGCGTCGGCAACCAGGTGGCAACGCAACGGAACCGACAGCCAGCCTTCCATTTCACCGGCCCAGGCAATTTGAGTGAGCTGTTCAGCAAAAACCTCTCCCCAGCCTTCGCCGGATGCCAGGCGCAGCAGATTCAGGTTCTGGAGCGTCGCACCCTGCCACCAAGCAGTCAGGCAGAGCCGCTTGTCAGCCATCGTGACCGGATAAATCCACACGCCGTCGCCCTCGGCCTTGACGGTCAGCAACTGGTGCAAAACGGGTAATTCCAACCGGTCGGCAAGGTATCCCTGGCCTTCCAGTCTGCCCAGGAACTCCTCGACCAGGTTGCGGGCAACAATGATGACCGCCACCGTCTGCATCTCTGTCGCAGGCGTGTCGCGAGCCGGTTGAACCGCGGTGCCCGCGCCGGCATCGGGCGCCGCCTGTGCGGGGGACGGAGCGGAGGGAAGATGTGGATCAGCCTGTTTGGGGTCGGCCAGGGCGGTCGAGGACGGGATCAGCTCGATCGTCCAGGCAACCTGGGCAACCGGCAGGGGCGATAGTTTCTCCAGTTGCAGCTCGACCATCGAGACCAGCTCGGAAAATTCACCGGCGGGCAATTGGACCACTCGCAGGAAGACCTGGTCCGGTGGCAGCCACGCCACATTCAGTTTGGGTCTCCAGAGGGTATAGAATTTTTTGGCGACTTGTTTGGCGGGCAACGGCTCAGCCGGAGGCGTGACGACTTCAGATTCGGCGGTAACCGAGTTATTGCTTACATTGAACCCCCAAAGCCGCCGTTCCTCGGCTTCGAGGTGGAGGACATTGCAGGAATGGAATCGAGGCGTTTTCATTTCTTGACCCAAACGCCTTCCTTGGCATCACCCACGAGGGCATTGAGGTGTTCCTCGACTTGAGTTACGCGGAGCACTTCTTCGATGGTGCTTTTGCCTTCCCGGACCTTGTTCCAACCGTCGGTGCGCAAGGTCCGCATGCCCTGGTCAATGGCCTTTTGCGCAATTGTCGAGGCGGGTGCGCGGCTCAGGATCAAGGGGCGGATGGCCTCGTTGAGCAGCAGCAGTTCGTAAATGCCCATCCGGCCCTGGTATCCCAATTGCCGGCACTCCTCGCAACCGCGGCCGTGCCAGAACGTGGTCCGATCGATTTCATCCTGGGGGAAACCGATTCGGAGCAAATAATCGCGCTCGACCTTTTGTTCTTCCTTGCATTGGGGGCAAATGGTGCGGACGAGCCGTTGGGCCATCACGGCCTCGACGGAGGAAGCCACCAGGAACGGCTCGATACCCATGTCAATCAATCGCGTAAAGGCGCTCGGGGCGTCGTTGGTATGGAGGGTGCTGAACACCAGGTGGCCGGTAAGCGCGGCGCGAATGGCGATCTCGGCGGTCTCGAGGTCGCGGATTTCGCCGACCATGATCACGTTGGGATCCTGGCGGAGGATATGGCGCAGCCCCATGGCAAAGGTCAAGCCGATCTCGGGTCGAACCGCAATCTGATTTATGCCCTTGAGCTCGTATTCGACCGGTTCCTCGACGGTGATGATCCGTTTGTGGACCGAATTGATCGTGCTTAAAAATGCATAGAGCGAGGTGGATTTGCCCGAACCGGTGGGGCCGGTGACCAGAAAGATGCCATGCGGTTTGAGGATGATATCGCGGATCACCTGCTCGTCCTTCGGGGCGAATCCGAGCTTGTCCAGGCTCAGGAATATCTTCCCGCGCGTCAGCAGCCGCAGGGATACACTCTCACCATACACCGTCGGGACCGTCGAAACGCGAATATCGATCTCTTCGCCCTTGATCCGGACGTTGATGCGTCCATCCTGGGGCAACCGTTTTTCGGCAATGTTCATGCCGGACATGACCTTGATGCGCGAGATCAGGGCGGCCTGGTAGCGTTTGAGCTGGGGCGGCATGGGCGTCTGGTGCAGGATGCCGTCAATGCGATAGCGGATGCGCAGCTCGTCCTCGGCGGGCTCGAAATGGATGTCGGTGGAGCGGTCTTTGAAAGCCTCCCAAATGATTTGATTGACAAATTTAATGACGCTGGCTTCCTGGTCGCTCTCGGTAATTTCCTTGTCCTCGCCCACGACCAGCTCGATTGGCTCGTCTTTGGCCAGCTCATCGAGGGTTTCCGCCCCAACGCCATAATACTTCTTGAGCGCCTTTTCGATCTCGTCTCGGGGCGCCAGGGCGAATTGCACCGGGCATTGCGCGTCGAATTGAACGGCATTGAGCAAGGCGGTGTTGAAGGGATTGCTCACGGTGACCTGCAAGGTGTCGTTCTCGAACCGGGTGGGAAGGGCGTTGAATTGGAAGGCGACCTTGGTGGAAATCTTCTGGCGGGCTTCCGGCGGTATGGTTAACCGCGGGAGCTCGAGATAAGGCCATCCCAAGGCCTCGGCCAGCCGTTTCAGGAACAGGTCTTCGGTCAGCCCCTGTTCACGGGACATAAAGGCGAACTGCGACTCCTGGGAGCCGTTTTCCACCGCGACACGCCACGCCTTTAACCAACCGTCAAATTGATCCGGAGAAGCTAAGCCGGCCTGGGCAAAAACTGTTTTAATGGATGTAATCGCCATTTACTATCTGCAATTCACCAACAAACAATGCTAAGAAAAGTTGCGGTGAGGGTCAAAATAAATGAGAAGCGACGAGAAACGGCGGCAAGGCGGGGGTGTGAACGATCAAGGACGCCATGCAAGCGGCGCATGCGGATAGGAGCGCCAACGGCGCGTTGCCATACCAGCCTGGGGCATCGCCCCGGGTCACCGGCCAAAAACACACACGGGGGCCAACGGCCCATTCCATCCTGGCAAGGGTCACCAAGCAAGCAAAGGAAACAGGTATTTTGTCTCACACCCGCAAGGTGATTGGTAAAACGTTGTGCAGAATACGAGTCTGCTTTGGAAACCTGCGCCGCGATCGGCATAATGCTCCCGGCAAATAGTCTTGCTTTTCTTCTTTTCCTACCGGCTAAAGCCGGTTTAATCATGAGCCGTTAATGAAACGTTTTGCCACTGTAACCGTGATCGGGAGGGATAAGACGGGCGTTGTCGCCCGGGTCACCGGTTTTCTTTTTGAGCAAGGTGCCAACATCGAGGCCCTCGAGGAACAGGTCACCCGAGGCCAATTCAGCATGACTCTGCAAGCCTCGTGGAAAGAGCACGCGTGCGACCTCGAGCGATTGCAGGCCGGTTTGGACCGGCTGTCCCAGGCATTGGGCATGGAGATCAAGCTGCGTTGGTTTGATCCCCGGCGGCTCCAGCGCGCCGCCATCCTGGTCACGCGCGAACCGCACTGCCTGGAGGGCCTTATGACCGCATTCAAGGCCGGCAGACTCAAGGCCGAGCCGGCGGTGGTGTTGTCCAATCGGACCGATCTCGAGCCCCTGGCGCGACGGTTCGAGATTCCCTTTGTGTGCTTTAACGCGACGGACCGGGCTGAATCGGAGCGGCAAACGCTCCAGGAATTGGAGCGGCGGGAGATTGATTTTGTGGTGCTGGCGCGGTACATGCGGATTCTGTCGCCCAATTTTGTCTGGCGTTACAAGAACAAGATCGTCAACATTCACCCCTCGCTCCTGCCAAGTTTCCCCGGCGCCCAAGCTTACCGTCAAGCCTACGAACGCGGCGTCAAGGTCGTGGGCGTAACCGCTCATTTCGTCACCATGGACTTGGACGAAGGCCCGATTATCGCCCAGGAGAGCTTTCATATCCGCCCGAACATGTCGTTGAAAGAGATCGTCGATGCGGGCCAGAAATTGGAAACCAAGACGCTCGTCAAGGCGGTCAGTCTCTATCTGACCAAGCGCCTGGATGTGCATTGGGGGATCGTCAAAAAGGTTTAGTGTGGTGTCCCGGAAACAGCTATACATTTGCGGCACGGGATTTTGCCCTCAGCCGAGCAAGCTGCAACAATCCGCTTTCACCAACCGAACGGGCCGTTTAAAATGGTCACATGAAACATAAGGGGAAAGCGGGTCAAGCGGGGCGGAAGCTCATTTTTTGGACGCTGGTCATGGTATTGGCGGTTTTGGGCAGTGCAATCGCCGCTGTGGTAGTCGCGTCGTTCATCGCGGTTGCATCCTGGATTCTGATACCGCTTTGGATGTTTTTTGGCCTCTTCGTCCTTTATTTTTTCCGCGATCCAACTCCCAATGTGCCGAAGGGGGAGAACCTCATAGTGTCGCCCAACCACGGCACGGTGGACGCCATCGACCAGGTGGACGAACCGGAATTCATGGGCGGGTGTTGCCAGCGCGTCTCGATGTTCATGACGTTGTTTGACGTTCATGTGCAAAAGGCGCCCGCGTCAGGCACCGTCATTTATTTGCGGCACCGGCCCGGTGAATTTCTGAATGCGTTGAGACTCGAATCCGCCGCTGCGAATGAGAACGTGCTGATCGGGTTCCAGCTTGACGAAGCAGCCGGGGAAAAGATCGCTGTGCGGTTGATTGCCGGGGTGCTGGCCCGGCGCATCGTGCCGTGGGTTGCCCTGGGCGATACCGTGGCGCGTGGCGAGCGGATCAGCCTGATCCAATTCGGCTCGAGGTGCGAGGTCTACCTGCCGCTCAGCGCGCGGATCGAGGTTAAACTTGGCGACAAGACCACCGGCGGCCAGACGGTCGTGGCCAGGCTCGGTTAAATGCTCTTTCTATGACAATGCCCAATCCCAAGACAAGTCCGGGCCAGGACGACGAAACGCGGCTTCGGATTTATTTTCTGCCCAATCTGCTCACCGCCGGAAACCTGTTCTGCGGTTTCGTGGCCCTGACACGGATCGTCGAGGCGGACATTAACGCTCTTAATTTCAACAGCGTGATCCGGAACGCGCTTTTCTTCATACTGCTCGCCTTCATCTTCGATTTGCTCGATGGCCGTGTCGCCCGGCTCGGCGGCTTTGAAAGTCCCTTCGGACGCGAGTTCGATTCGTTGGCGGACCTGATATCGTTCGGGGCAGCCCCGGCCTTCCTGGTCCACCGGATTGTGTTGCGAGACGTATTCAGCCGGCACCCCGAGGTTGGGTGGTTCATCGCGTCGATCTACCTGATGTGCGGGGCGTTGCGCCTGGCGCGATTCAACTGCCTGGCAATGCAACCCAGCAGCAGCGGCAACAAGGATTTCCTCGGGTTCCCCATTCCGGCGGCGGCGGGCCTCGTGGCCTCGCTGACCCTGTTCTTGCTCTGGTGGAATGACCGGGAATTTGCCACGGGCAACTGGCGTTATCTATTGCCGGTCATATTGGTCTTTCTCTCGGTCATGATGGTCAGCGATGTCAAGTATCCCTCGTTTAAATCCCTCGATTGGCGGACCAAAAAGACCTTTACGCGGATGGTGGTGGCGGTTATGCTGATAGGGTTTTTCCTGATTTTGTGGAAAAAAGTCTTGCCTGTCGCCCTGCCGATCCTATTCACATCTTACCTGGTTTACGGCTTTGTTCGACCGCATCTTTCCCGCCGTATCCGCAGGGAAATCGAACAGGAAGAGGAACTGGACAATCCGGAAACGCCCGACTAAGCGTTGTCATGCGATCGAGAGGCAGAGGTTTTTTCGCGTGCGGTGCGGCGAGAGCGACAGGCCGTGTCAGCGAGTTTTTGATTTTGAATTACGTATTTATCCTGGAGAGTGCGCCCAATCGTAACCCCATATGGACCAAACAATAGGCGCGCTGTTGCTTTCATGGTTTGTGGGAGTATTAAGCGGGTTGCTGGTATCCATCCCGGTTGGGCCTGTCAACATCGCCATCGTCAATGAAGGCGCCCACCGGGGCTTCAAGTGGGCCTTGCACATTGGGCTTGGATCGGTGGTTATGGAGGTGATCTATTGTACCATTGGTTTTGCCGGATTTTCCGGGATGTTCCAGTCCCGCTTCCTGCGTGCCACGCTCGAGTTGGTCAGTTTCCTCCTCATGCTGTTCTTGGGGCTCAAGTATTTGTTTTTGCATTCATTGTCGGCTACCAACAAGACCGCGGAGCAGGTGGAACATCGATTGCATCCGCACACGGCGTTCATGATCGGCTTCGTGCGGGTCCTGGGGAACCCGGGTGTGTTGCTGGGCTGGATCACCATCTCGGCGGCTTTCGTGGCGCATGAATGGGTTTCACCTAACTGGATCAGCAAGCTGGCATGTATTGCGGGCGTAGGGATGGGGGCGTTGGCATGGTTTGTGTTATTGAGTCGCCTGGTGTCCCACAGCGGGAGCCGGTTCTCCTCTCAAACGCTGGTCCGGATGTCTCAGGTATCGGGCGCCAGCTTGCTAGTCATGGCCATCGTGATTGGGAGCCGGATCATCGATCTGCTCGCCCACCGGTAACAATGCGATCCGGTGCTTCGAACGCGTCTTGAAATGCGCTCTAAACCGCAAAACGCCGCAGGTACTTTACCGCGACTGACAGGTCCTTGGGCCAGGGAGCCGTTAGCGTCAAAACCGCTCCGGTGACCGGATGCGCCAAAGACAAGCTCTCGGCGTGGAGCGCCGCGATGCCGATCAAGGGGCGTTCGACCCGGCCGGGCTTCAATCGGTAACGCGATTTTAGCTGGGAGAGGTACAATGGTCTTCCCCCATACATCGAATCACCGGCGATCGGCAAGCGCGCGATCTGCAAATGCGCACGGATTTGATGTGTTCGCGCGGTTAAAGGCCGGCACTGCAGAAGGGCGAATCCTTTGAATTTCTCGAGCAAAGCAAACTCGGTTCGGGCATGTTTCCCATGTTTCTCATCCCGGCGCATCTGTTGGAAGCGCACCGGGTGAGGCGCGAGGCTGGCGTTCACTTCGAATTGCGCCTGGGCGGGATTGCCTTGAACCAAGCCAATATAAGTCTTGATGGGTTTGTTGGCCCCGAACTGGTTGGCCAAGGCGATCAGCACCGGCTTTTCCTTGGCTAACAAAATTACCCCCGTGATCTCAAAATCCAGGCGATGCGCGTTGGCCAAATAACCCAATTGCCGCTCACGCGACCACGGGGCTCCGCGCGCAATGTCGCGATGCAGCAATTTCATCAGGTTCGGCCGATCGGGATCATAGCGGTCGGGCGAGGTCAACAGCCGGCTCGGCTTGTTCAGGGCGAGCAGGTGCGCGTCTTCGAATAATATCGGAATCTCCCAAGACTCACGGGTTTCGGGAGACGAAATTTTAATGACCGCGTTCACAGCCAAAAGCGCCGTGCGCCTTGAATTCCTGGCGCTGGTCCCGCTTTGGAACTATTCCGGCGCCGACTGAGTCTTCGGCGTCTCGGGTCCAGCCAGCCGGGCGAGCTTCACCTGGCGGGAAAGCCAATCGGAAAAGGCCTGGAATTGGGAATTCCGGCGCATCGTCTCGAGATAAGCCGGCAGGTCTTCCTTCATCTCGGCGGCGTCCACAGGAAGGCGATTCCGCAGATACAGAATGAAACCGCCCTCACGCGTCGGGTAGAATCGGCTGGCCTGGCCGTCCGTCATCCGGGATGCCAACTCCTTGAGGGAATTCATCTCCAATCCCTCGGGCAGATCAGGCATGGACCGCGTGCTCAATGAAAACTTGGGCACCTCGACGGGTTTCATTTTAGCCTGCTCGCAAACGGCGGTGAAGGTTTGGCCCCGCGCCATGTTGTTGGTGAGCGTTTGGTCGAACAAAGTTCCCGCTTGCTGAGCCTCCATCAAGGCCTGATAGCGGCGATAATCGTCGGTCACCCGCGCCTTGATACTATCCAACGATGGCACTTCACTCGGAATCTTCTTCTTGAGGGCCATGATATAAACGCCGTCTTCACCCACAACGGGCAGCGCCAAGGGCTCGCTCTCGGACAGGGCAAAAGCCGTCTTGCTGAAACTGTCCAGCACTTTCAAATCGCGCGGTCCTTCGTACTCGCTGAACGGCTCCGTCGTCTCCACCGGGTAATGATTGGTCGCCGCCAACTCGTTCAAATTCTCCGCCTTCTGGGGCGTCAATTTGAACAGGTCAACCGCGAATGTCCCGGCTGCTTTCCGGGCCGCTTGCAAGGCGAATTGACGGCGCAACTGCTCCTTGATCTTGTCCTTGGCCGCATCCTCTTTCATCACCACGCCGTTGGTGTCCACGAAATAATCGGCGCCGCGTTCCTGGTAGACTTTATCAATGTAGAGATTCAGGTTGGTCTGTTTAGACATGAGTTGGTCCGCCTCGGCAAAGAAGTTTGTCAATGGGAACTTTACGTAACTGACTTGAACGCGCGCCGGAATGCGGTATTGGGCCTGGCGGTTGGTGTAGAACTGGCTTAGCGCATTGGTGGTGATATTGACTTTGGCAAGGTAATTCGAGGCTGGAAACAGCAGGGCATCCGTTTCAAATTGCTGGTGTTCGAATTTGAAGCTCGCCTCGGCGGCGCGCGGGGTGACGAGTTTACCGTTCAAGCCATAAAGAGCGATCAACTCCTGAATGCCCACCTCGTGCCGAGCGAAGCTTTCCAAATCGCCTTCGGTTATCCCCTTCTCCCCCAGGCTCGCGACGAATTGCTTGAAGAGGTCCATTCGCATCGCGCCACCGCGCTCGCTCCGAAAGACATTGGCAATCCATCTGGCCACGGCTGCGTCGCTGGCGTGGATGCCGTTCTTTCTGAGCATTTGAAGCATCAAGACTCGCGTGCGCGCTTCCCGGTCCAGGTCGAAACCCATCTGGCGCCCGGCGGTGTCCTGATCGGGCCAGTGACCCGTTTGAAGGCGATAGCGCAATTGGGCTTCGTGATAGGCCTGGACGTAATCGGCCCGGGAAATCCGGCGGCCATCGATGGTCCCGAAATTGTCACTGCTGCCCCCGCCGCCTTGTGAGCCGATTTGGGGCGTAAAAAAGATAACGAAACTGGGAATCACGACAGCGATAATCCCAGCCCACAACCACTTCTGATGTCGTCGAAGCGTAGCAAACATAATCGATTAAAACCGTTTCATGCTGAACCTAATCGTCGAAACCGGATCAGGTCAAACGCGAAATCTTACTTTACATCGCGCCAGCGGTTGTGTCATGCTTGCACCCAATATGCGAGCGATCAAGAAATTTTTTCCGCTATGGCTTTTGGCGTTGCTGCTGGCTGGCTGCACCACCACCATTACCAACCTGACACCCAACCAGGCGGTGCGGAATTCGTCCGGTCTTTATCCGGTTGGAGCGGCCTGGGAAAGCGCCAAGCAAAGCATCCAGGACAACACCCTCAAGGCCTATGTCCTGATCGACATGAAAACCTACCCCATGCAGCGCACGCCCATGGTCAACAATCGCTGGGAAACCCTGATCCCGGTGCCGGCGGACGAAAACACCATCAACTACCGCTTCAAGTTCGATTACCAATATCTCGGCATTCCACACCGCGAAGAGAACAGCGTGTTATCGCCTATCTATCACCTCCAAATCATCGATAATTAGAGTCACACCCTCGGGGACCCTTTCCAAAACCGTCTTTCATATCAGGGCGGCACAGCGGCGCCGCCCTACTCTTTCGGTAGAAACGTGATGACGCGCGCCCTGCCGGATCGGTTCTCTATCGGTTCGAACTCCTTGCCAACTCTTCTTCGAAATCGACGATTTCCTTGATTTGCATGAGGAACCAGCGGTCGATCCGCGTCAACGAGAAGATTTCCTCGATAGTAAACGACGCGCGAAAGGCATGCCGGATGAAAAAGATGCGCAGCGGATTCGGCACACTCAACTTGCGCGAAATCACGTCGCGCGGCAGGATGGCGCGGTCGTCGTAGACCTCGTTATCGATCCGCCAGGGCCGGCCGTCGCCGCCCAGGCCGCTGCGCCCGATCTCGAGTGAGCGGAGGCATTTCTGAAGGGATTCCTTGAAGGTGCGCCCGATAGCCATTGCCTCCCCCACGCTTTTCATCTGCGTGTTCAGGGTTGGATCGGCCTGGGGGAATTTTTCGAAGGCGAACCGTGGGGCCTTGGTCACGACATAATCGATGGTTGGCTCGAAACTGGCCGGCGTCTCGCGAGTGATGTCGTTGCGGATTTCATCGAGCAAATAGCCGACAGCGAGCTTGGCCGCGATCTTGGCGATGGGGAAACCGGTGGCCTTGGACGCCAGGGCTGACGAGCGCGAGACCCGTGGGTTCATCTCGATCAATACCATGCGCCCGTTATCCGGGTTGACGGCGAATTGGATATTGGAACCGCCGGTCTCAACCCCGATCTCGCGGATCACGGCGAACGAGGCATCCCGCATGATCTGGTATTCCTTGTCGGTCAGAGTCTGGATAGGGGCGACCGTGATCGAGTCGCCCGTGTGCACGCCCATCGGGTCCAGGTTCTCGATCGAGCAGATCACCACGCAATTGTCCGCCCGGTCGCGCATGACCTCCATCTCGAATTCCTTCCAGCCGATCAACGATTCTTCGATCAGGATTTCCGAGACCGGCGACATGTCCAGGCCGCGTTTGGACAATTCCTCGAATTCCTCACGGTTGTAGGCGATGCCGCCCCCGGTGCCGCCCAGGGTGAATGCCGGCCGAATGATCAATGGGTAGCGCCCGATCTGCCGCGCCACCTCGTGCGCCTCAGCCAGGTCATGCGCCGCGCCGCTGATGGGCACATCGAGGCCGATCCCGAGCATGGTCTCCTTGAATAGCTGCCGGTCCTCGCCGCGCTCGATGGCCCTGGCATTGGCACCGATCATTTCCATGTCGAACCGCTCGAGAACGCCGCTTCGGTAGAGTGCCATTGCCGTGTTGAGCGCGGTCTGTCCACCCAAGGTGGGCAGCAAGACCAGCTTGCCCACCGCCCCCATGCGCTTCATTTCACCGGTCTCGCGCGCAAGTATTTTCTCCACGCAGTCAGGCGTGATCGGCTCGATGTAGGTGCGGTCGGCAAAATCCGGGTCAGTCATGATTGTGGCCGGATTCGAGTTAACCAGGATCACCCGGTATCCCTCCTCTTTGAGGGCCTTGCAGGCTTGCGTTCCCGAGTAATCAAACTCGCACGCCTGGCCGATGATGATTGGCCCGGCGCCAATGATGAGCACTGAATGTATATCGCTGCGCTTGGGCATAGACCTAATTCGAGTCAGAACAAGTCGGACTGTTTCCCCGGCTTCTCCTCCGCCGCCTTGATACCCAGCTTCCGGTAACTCAACTCCGTGGCCACGCGGCCTTGCGGGGTGCGCTTCAAATAGCCTTCCATAATCAGGTACGGCTCGTAGACCTCTTCCAATGTATCCGGTTCTTCACCGACCGCCACCGCCAACGAGCTGATTCCCACCGGGCCGCCGCCAAACTTGACGATGATCGATTCCAGGATGCGTTTGTCCATTTCGTCCAGGCCGTTTTGGTCAATCTCGAGCATGGCCAGGGCCTTATCGGCAACCGCGGGGGTGATGCGGCCATCGGCCTTGACCTGGGCATAATCGCGCACCCGCCGGAGCAAATTGTTCGCAATACGCGGTGTCCCCCGGCTGCGGCGGGCAATTTCCATGGCGCCGCTGGGCTCGATCTCGATGTTCAAGAGCCGGCTCGAACGCAGGACGATCTGCTGCAATTCAACGGCCTGATAATAATCCAGCCGCTCGCGCACGGCGAACCGGGTGAGCAACGGGGCCGTCAAAAGTCCGCTCCGCGTGGTTGCGCCGATCAGGGTGAATCGAGGCAGATTCAGGCGCACGCTCCTGGCGTTGGGTCCCTGGTCGATGATGATGTCCAACTTGAAATCCTCCATTGCCGGGTAGAGGTATTCCTCGATGGTCTTCTGCAAACGATGGATTTCATCGATAAACAGCACCTCGCCGGCCTCGAGATTGGTCAACAAACCGGCCAGGTCGCCGGCCTTTTCGATGGTCGGCCCGCTGGTCGATTTCAAATTAGCCCCCATGGCCTTGGCGATAATCATGGCCAACGTGGTCTTGCCCAGGCCCGGCGGGCCGTTCAACAGGACATGATCAATAGCCTCGCCCCTTTGCTTGGCCGCCTGCACCGTGATCTCCAACCGTTCCTTGACCTTGGCCTGGCCGACAAACTCGGAAAAAAGCGACGGGCGCAGCGTCATCTCCAACGCGGCGTCGGGCTGATTCAAAACGTCGGCTATCAGGCGTTCGGCCATGCGCGCAAAGCTTGGTGAAACCCGGCGGGATCGACAAGGGAAAACGGTCGGCTCAAACCAACACCATGGGTCAATGACGAAAATGCCTCATGCGGGTGAAAACCATCGCCACGTTGCGTTCGTCGGCCGCCGCGATTACCTCGGCGTCGCGCACCGATCCACCCGGTTCTATTGCTGCCGTAGCGCCTGCCTCGGCGGCCGCAATCAAGCCATCGGCGAATGGGAAAAAGGCATCGCTGCAAACCACGCTGCCTTCGAGAGAGAGACCGGCCTCGCCTGCCTTCCAAATGGCGATCCAGCTCGAATCCACCCGGCTCATCTGGCCGGCACCGATACCCAGCGTCCGATCCGCTCCGGCGTAAACGATGGCGTTGGACTTGACATGTTTCGCCACCCGCCATCCGAACAACATGGCCCGCAACTCAGCCGCGGTAGGTTGACGCCGCGTCACGACTTTAAGGTCTGCCGCCGTAATCGTCTTGACGTCACGCTCCTGCAGCAGGAACGAATCCGCCCCCACGCTGCGCACCTCGAGCGGGTTGGCCAAAGACGGTGCTTTGAGAACCTTGATCAGCCGCAGGTTTTTCTTCTTTTTCAAAACGTCGAGCGCCTCCGCCGTGAATTCGGGCGCCACAATCACTTCACTGAAGATTTCGGCAATGGCCTGGGCGCACGCAATATCGAGCGTCGTGTTCACCGCGATTATGCCGCCGAACGGAGCCTGTTTGTCCGTGGCAAAGGCCTTTTCCCATGCCTCGCGCAAATCGCCCCCCTGGCCGACTCCGCACGGATTGGTATGCTTCAGAATGGCAAGCGTGGGAGGCTCGCCGGAAAATGCCGCGATCAGGCTCGCCGCCGCGGTTAAATCAAGGATGTTGTTATACGACAATTCCTTGCCGTGAAGCTGCCGGTAAAAATCGGCAAATGCCCCGTAAAGCGCCGCGCGCTGGTGCGGGTTTTCGCCGTACCGCAACGACTGAGCCTTGGGCGCATTAATGCTGAGCTGTTCCGGCATCGGCACTACTGCTTCCGGAGCGCCCGGCTTCGCCTCAATCGCCCCCGCGCCCGCACCGCCCGTTCCAAAGACGCGGTTCAGGTAAGTGGCAATGGCGGCATCATACTCGGAGGTGCGACCGAATACGCGCGCCGCCAGGCGGCGTCGCAATTCGAGCGTAGTTTCGCCGTCGGCCTTTATATGCGCCATTACCTCGGGGTAATCCTTCGGATCGATGACCACCGTGACGCTTTCGTGATTCTTGGCGGCGCTCCGGAGCATCGCCGGCCCCCCGATGTCGATGTTTTCGATGGCCTCCCCAAGCGCCACGTTCGGCCTGGCAACCGTCTGTTCGAACGGGTACAGATTCACCACAACCAGGTCGATGGGAAGGATGCCATGATTCCGAACCGTCGCTTCGTGGTCCGCGTTGCCGCGGAGGTAAAGCAATCCCCCGTGCACCTTCGGATGCAACGTCTTGACGCGTCCATCGAGCATCTCCGGGAAACCCGTGTAATCGCTTAACTCTTTGACCGGCAGGCCCGCGTCCCGAAGGACCTTGGCGGTGCCGCCCGTGGAAATCATCTCCACCTGGGCCGCGGCGAGCGTCTGGGCCAGGGGAACGAGCCCGGTTTTATCGTAAACCGAGAGCAATGCGCGTTGAATTTTTGCCATAAAACTCCTCGTAAAATCCATCCAAACCACCTCCCGAGTCAATTCGACAATTCTGCGCTTGCCAACTCGTGATCGATCTTGCAATGTTTTGACCAAGGACATAATGCGATGCGCGGTTAGCTCAGGGGAAGAGCACTACCTTGACACGGTAGGGGTCGCAGGTTCAAATCCTGCATCGCGCACCATCCACCCTTACTGTTACCGGCAT
>JAMCZD010000518.1 GCA_023473405.1 Candidatus Omnitrophota bacterium | reverse complement strand
CACTATCCGGGACGTCAGGTTTGCATTTTTGGTTTTCACACATCAGAATGTAAATCTGATGTCATTTTTTAGCCGAAAGTAAAGGCATTCACATTCATCAGAAAGTCTTTCTCCCTTTGCTGAGTAAATCCCAGCCCGAACCGAATCCGCCCTTTGTTCAAGACCTTTCCGTGATTTACCCCAAAGCGCCTGGCCGGTCTAGCACAAATGTTCTATAATGAGTATACACTATTACTTCACAAAGTCAAGTATACACTCCCAATATTTATGTATTCAGTTCTGATTTTGAATTATGACCTATTTTTGGTATACTATAAGCTGTGAAAAATCGAAGCTACAACCAGTTCTGTGCTCTGGCCTATGCCTTGGATACCATCGGCGAGCGCTGGACCCTGCTCATCATCCGGGAGTTGCTGGCCGGCCCACGCCGATTTAAGGACCTTGTCGATGGGCTGCCCGATATCAGCACCAATCTGCTCTCGGAACGGCTTAAGAGCCTGGAACAGCAGGGCCTGCTATGCCGTCGCGTCCTCCCGCCACCGGCCGGGTCTACCGTATATGAGCTGACCGCATTGGGGCAGGCCTTGCAAAACGCCGTGCTTGAACTGGGCAAATGGGGCAGCCAGTTTTTACCCACGTCGCTTGAAAATGTCGCGTTGCCGAGTTTGGGCGCCATCACGCTGGCCATCAAAGCCTTCTTTCACCCGGAACAGGCGCGGGGGATCCATGAAACCTATGAACTGCACCTCGGCAATGAGGTGCTGCAGGTGCAGATCAAAGAGGACGAGCTGCACGTGCAGCAGGGCGAGAGCCTCACAGCGGATGCGGTTTTCCATACTGATATGGCGTCCCTACCTGGGGTTGTTCACCGGGCAGGTCAAACCGGATGAGGCCGTGTCCGGTGGGCTGATTCGGATTGAAGGTGATCCTCGCGCGTTGAGCCGGTTCTTGAATGTATGCAGGGTGAAGTGACCCCTACTTGGTGCTGGCGTCCTGCTGTTGCAAGGACGGCCCACCGCGACTGTATTGCGTTGAATCCAGGACAACCAGCCAGTCGAAATCGGTGAAGCTTTGAGGAGTTAGTGCGAAGTAGGACTGGTTTCTTTTGCTACCCGAGCGTGTTGGCAGAGCGGCGATTTCCAGGGTTGGAAGTCCTTGCCCTTTGTAAGTTGGAATAAACCGCACTGGCCCAGGAATGGCAGTCAGTCGCGATTCAAGCGTGCCAGATTCAGGTTGGCCTATGCCGTTGGCCTCAGAAACACCCACTGCCGAACCGATGATGGCATAGCGTGATCCGAATATGGCATTAAGATGCGCCCCCACCGGCCACCAGGTGTGAACGTCGGGGCCCCATTGCCATTGCGACTTTTCAAGATGCATATGGCTATTATGAGCAAAAGCCAGTGTTTTGCCTCGTCCCCGCTCTTGAGCCGCAATATACGCCAGGTTATCCGCCGCCATGGCATCGCGGATGCCCAAAAGTTTGGCAACCCGGTTGCTTGCGTTTCGCGCTAATTCCGCATGGTAGTTTAGTAACTGCCTTGCTTCTGCGGCATACGCTAAAGCCTCCAAATAGCGGCTTTGATTGCTCTTTGCCACCAATTCTGGACGACGTTCGTGCAGTTCTGAAACGAGTTCTTCCGTGCCAATCCGGAGCGACGTAGCAGCCGGTGACAGGCCTATCGCCTTTGTGGGGTCAAACATCGCGGCCGGGTTTTCCCAATCAAAGTCCTGGCCCAGAAGCGCATCGATCCGCTGGCGATGTTCCTGATCGCTAGCGCTATCAATCGAGGCAAGATAATCAAGCACAAAATGCAGGATTTGGCGTGGGCTATCCGTGCCCATCATTTCGGTCGGACTATCAAAGCCATAGAACTGGAGTTTGACGCGATGGGAAGGATCAGCATTGTATCGCCGCATCCAATCCACAAGTTCGCGATTAGCGTCGAGCTGGCCGAAGCCGTGGCTAAATCCGGTATCCTGTATCGCCTCATACGATGCTGAACCGCGACCGGCCACGTACTCGTTCACGATATGTGCCCTGGGAAAACTGCTCTCGATGGCGATGGCACTGTAGCCATGCTTTTCCACCAGGCGCTGGAAGAGGCGGTTACGGAGCATAAGAATGTCCTCGCCGCCGTGGAGTGCTTCCCCAAAGCCAAGCAGTTCCACCGAGTTGTCAAGTGAGGCGATGACTTTGTCGATGGCGGCGTTGAAGGTTTCGGACGAATCGAGGGAGAACGGAATTGCTTCGTGTCGAATCCACTCGTCGAGTGTGGCATACGTCATGGCATTTGGAAGTCTATCACGAGGAAGACAAGGCCGAAGGGCTGGATCAGTATGTTCATCAGCGCGGGTTTGGCTCAAGGACAGTCTTTACAGCATACGATGTCGCCCTTGACCGGACGGTTTGTCGCCCTGACCAAACCGGCTGGTAGGTGGTTGCTGCCTCATTGGCTATACTTGCCTGATGACCACACCTCCCACATTCGCGTCGCCCTGTCGCACTGCGGTTTCACCAGGTCAAGGAGACGCTCATGTGCGCTCGTAAAATGCATGCCGACGAGGTGGACACCGATGTCTCTCTCGTCGGTCGATTGCTCGCTGCGCAGTTTCCGCAGTGGGCGGACCTTCCCATCGAGCCGGTCCCCTCCGCGGGGACGGACAACGCCCTCTATCGGCTGGGTGAGGACATGGCCGTCCGGCTGCCCCGCGTCCTCAGGGCCACCGGGCAGGTGGAGAAGGAGCACCGGTGGCTGCCGAGACTCGCCCCGCACCTGCCGCTTGCCATCCCCGTCCCGCTCGCGAAAGGGACACCCGCCGAGGGCTACCCCTGGCATTGGTCCGTATACCGGTGGCTCGAAGGCGAGACTGCGACCATCGAGCGTATCGCCGATCCACGCCAAGCCGCGACCGAGCTGGCGCAGTTCGTCGCCGCCCTGCAGCGGATCGATCCCACGGGCGGGCCGCCCCCCGGGCCGGACAACTCTTTCCGCGGCGTGCCGCTGGCAAGGCGAGACGCTCACACCCGCGCCGCGATCGCGGCCCTGGATGGTATGCTCGATACCGGTACAGTGACCGCGGTGTGGGAAGCAGCTCTCCAGGCACCAGCGTGGCAGGGCCCGGCCGTCTGGATCCACGGAGACCTCCTTGCAGCGAACCTGCTGGCCCAACACGGCAGACTAAGCGCCGTTATCGACTTCGGGTGCCTGGGCCTGGGCGATCCCGCATGCGACCTGATGGTTGCGTGGACCTACCTTTCCGCCGAAACCCGGGACATATTCCGCGCAGCGCTACCGGTCGACGACGCGACCTGGGCGCGGGGTCGCGGCTGGGCACTGTCTTTCGGGCTGATCGCTCTCCCCTACTACCAGAGCACCAACCCTGTACTCGCCGGCATCGCCCGGTACGCCATCGATGAAGCCCTCGCCGACCACGAGGCCACGGCATGACACCAATCACCACGACATCGCCGTGAGGTCGTCACGTTTTCAGATCACGGCGACGTAGGGCCACCAGGAGCCGGCGGCTTGCGGCACACGACTTTGACGAGTGAGCGATAGCCGTGTTGAACGACGAGATCGACACGCTGCTGGATTACATCAGTGAGCAGCTTCAGGCTGACCTCCGGGATGCGAGCCGTCACGAATGGTCAGGCCAACAGCTCGGCGCACTGAAGATCGTCAAATGCCAGCACCGAACGCTCGGCGTGATACCACCAGATCGATGCCGGGACGTTCCAATAGAATTGCTCGATGGGGACGAACAGATTCCATATCACAAACAGGCGGTAGTCCGCCCACAACTGCTCCCAACTGTAGTCGCGAACACCGCTAGCCACAAGACGGTCATGGTAGCGCTGCATGAGCGGTTGCTCGATCCTCGCCCGCTGTTCGGGAAAGCAGTGCAATGCAATCAAATACGCGAGGTCGCGCGCGCCCACTTCGACATCCCACGTGGCCCAATCGACAAGCCGCGTAGTCTGAGTCGTTGGGTCGGTCGGGAAGAGGAAGTTATAGGCGTGAGCGTCCTGGTGGGCGATGGTAAAGTGCTGCCCGGTTTGCCGTCGCTGCAGGGTGCGCTCGAGGAGGCGCGGCAGGGCCCACTCGTAGAGGGACCGCCGCCGCGTCAAAAGTCGATCCCCCAGAAAGTCGATATAGCGCGCC
>JAMCZD010000104.1 GCA_023473405.1 Candidatus Omnitrophota bacterium | reverse complement strand
TTGATTAACCGAGAAACTTGATTATCTGAAGGACCTCGGGATCACGGCGATATGGCTGCTGCCGTTTTATCCCTCGCCATTGAAAGATGACGGCTACGATATTTCCGACTATTACGCGCTGCATCCCAAATACGGCACGCTTGGCGATTTCAAAGTGTTCCTGCGCGAGGCGCATCGATGCGGCCTGCGGGTTATCACCGAGCTGGTTCTGAACCATACATCGGACCAGCACCCATGGTTCCAGCGTTCGCGCCGGGCCAAGCCGGGCAGCCGGTGGCGCAATTTCTATGTCTGGAGCGATACCTCGGAGAAGTACAAAGACACCCGCATCATCTTCAAGGATGTCGAGACCTCGAACTGGACGTGGGACCCGGTGGCGAACGCTTATTACTGGCATCGATTCTTTTTCCACCAGCCTGACCTCAATTACGATAATCCGGAGGTTCATGAGGAGATGTTCAAGGCGGTCGATTTTTGGTTTGAGCTTGGGGTGGACGGGCTGAGGCTGGACGCGGTTCCATACTTGTATGAGCGTGAAGGAACGAGCTGCGAGAACTTGCCGGAAACCCATGCCTTTCTCAAGGCGGTTCGCCGTCACGTGGATGAGAGATTCAGTGATCGTATGTTGTTGGCCGAGGCCAACCAATGGCCTGAAGACGCCGTGGCTTACTTCGGCCAGAGCCGGGGGGACGAGTGCCACATGGCCTTTCACTTCCCGCTGATGCCGCGGCTGTTCATGGCCTTGCGGATGGAAGACCGGATGCCAATCGTGGACATCCTCGAACAGACACCGTCCATTCCTGAAGTTTGCCAATGGGCGTTGTTCCTGCGCAATCATGATGAATTGACCCTCGAGATGGTCACCGACGAGGAGCGCGACTACATGTATCGCATGTATGCCCATGTCCACCAGGCGCGATTGAACCTGGGCATCCGCCGCCGCCTGGCGCCCTTGTTGGGCAACGACCGCAAACGGATCGAGCTACTGAATGCCTTGCTCTTGTCGCTGCCCGGCACCCCCGTGCTCTATTACGGCGACGAGATCGGCATGGGCGAGAATATTTACCTGGGCGACCGGAATGGCGTCCGGACTCCGATGCAATGGAGCTCGGACAAGAACGCCGGTTTCTCGAGGGCAAACCCGCAGAGCCTTTACTTGCCCATCATCCTGGACCCGGAATACCACTACGAGGCCGTTAACGTGGAAACCCAGTTGTCCAACCCGCATTCGTTGCTCTGGTGGATGCGCCGGCTCCTTGCCCTGCGCAAACGCTGGCGCGCCCTCGGCGAAGGCAAGTGCGAGTTTCTCGAACCGGCGAACCGGAAAATCCTGAGTTACATCCTCCGTTTCCAGGAGGAAACGATCCTGGTGGTTGCCAATCTTTCGCGTTTTGTCCAGCCGGTGGCACTTGATCTTACCGCCTTTCAGCAGTCCATCCCCATCGAACTGTTCGGGCGGACCGAATTCCCGGTGATTACCGCCCAGCCGTATTTGCTTACGCTTGGGCCGCACGGTTTCTTCTGGTTTTCGCTCGAACCCAAAGCGCATTTGGCGCGGGCCCAGGCCCCATGCGGCGCGGTGGGTGTATGGCCGGCCCTCACGGTGGCGAACCATTGGCACGACATACTGGAGGAGAAATCCAAAAACCGGCTCGAGACCGTTCTGGCGGATTACCTTCGATGCCAGCGCTGGTTTGGCGGCAAGGCCAAGACCATCAAGCTCATCACCCTTCGAGATTTCATCCCCGTGCCACTGAACGGAGACGAGACCTTTCTGACTCTCCTGCAGGTGGACTATGTGCAAGGTGATTCGGAGACTTACCAATTGCCCATGACCTGGGCGTCCGGCGCCGAGGCCGACAGGTTGCGTCAAGAGAATCCCCGCCTGGTCATTGCGGACCTTACGGTAACGGACGAGAACCAAATCGGGGTTTTGTATGACGCCATCGGTAACCGGGCATGGTGCAAAGCCCTGCTGGACCTGATCGCTCACCGCCGCAGGTTGAATGGTTCCAAAGGGGTGATTGAGAGCGTGCGAACTCCGACGCTCCGGCATCTGCTGGGTGACGCCCCGCTTCCCGAACCTGTCATGGGAAAGGCCGAGCAAAGCAACACGTCGGTGTTGTATGGGGAAAAATTCATTCTGAAGCTGTTTCGGCGGCTCGAACCCGGGGTGAACCCGGATTTGGAGATCGGGCGATTCCTTACGGCCAAGGAGTTCTCCCACATACCGCCTGTGGCCGGGGCGCTTGAATACGTATTCGAGAGCGATGAACGGACCACGCTGGCGGTCTTGAACCAGTTTATCCCCGGCTCGAAAGATGCCTGGGGATATACCTTGGATGCCATCAGCCGGTATTACGACCGGGTGATCACCTTTGTGGCGAAGGACCAGCCGGTGGCATTGCCCGAGCCGAACCTGTTGAAACTCATGCGATCGGAGATACCGGCGTCGGTAGTGGAGACCATCGGCACTTATCTCGAATCAGTCCGGCTCCTGGGGGTTCGCACGGCGGAACTGCACCTTGCCCTGGCCTCGGAGGCTGAGAACAAGGAATTCATTCCGGAGCCGTTTACTCCGCATTACCAGCGCGGGTTGTATCAGTCCATGTCCAGCCACGCGGCCCAAAACCTCGAGCTTTTGCGCCAACAGCTTGGGAGTGTGCCGTCCGAGGTGCGGCCCCTGGCGCAGCGGATCGCCGACCTCGAGCCGGAAATCATCAAGCGGTTCCATCCGCTGATCGAGCGCCGCATCAATGCCAAACGCATTCGGGTTCACGGCGATTTCCACCTCGGCCAGGTCCTTTATACGGGCAAGGATTTCATCATCGTCGATTTCGAGGGTGAACCGGCGATTAGCCTGAGCCAGCGCCGCATCAAGCGCTCGCCTCTGCGTGATGTGGCCGGGATGGTGCGCTCCTTTCATTACGCCGCCTATGCCGGTCTTTACCAACACGTCGAACGCGGCAACATTCCGCCGGAGAACCTGCCGAAGTTCGCCGCCTGGGTGCGATTTTGGAACTTATGGGTGAGCGTGGCGTATCTGAAGGCGTACTTTGACAAATTGGAACCTTCGGGGCTCCTGCCGCGTCTCGAGGACGACTTGCAGGTGGTATTGCAGGTTTACCTGCTGCAAAAGGTCCTATACGAATTGGGTTATGAACTAAACAATCGTCCCCAATGGATAAGAATTCCGCTCCAGGGCATTGCTTACTTCCTGGGCGTCGAGGCCGGCTGATAAACCATCCGCTCTCGATGACCGAACCTACCGTGAACGATTCCCGATCTATATCATGAATACAACCAAGCCCGCCTTACCCACCGAGCTTAGCCCGTTCACCGAGGACGACTTGCGCCTGTTCCGCCAGGGACGCCATTGCGGTCTTTATGAAAAACTTGGGGCCCACCCTTCCACACGCGAAAACGAGGCTGGGACCTGGTTCGGTCTCTGGGCGCCCAATGCCGAGCGGGTGAGCGTGATTGGGGAGTTCAACCAGTGGAACCCGAGCGACCATCCTTTGGAGATGGACAACCGCAGCCGCGTTTGGTCTGGATTCATTCCTCGAGTGGGGCAGGGGACGATGTATAAGTACCACGTGGTGTCGCGGTTTCGCGGGTTCCAGGTGGACAAGGCTGATCCGTTTGGTTACCGCCAGGAAACTCCGCCGGGCACTGCGTCGCTGGTGTGGAACCTTGGGTATCAGTGGAAGGACCAAGCCTGGATGGGTGAGCGTGGACGCCGCTTCGGGCTGGGCGCGCCGGTGTCCATTTACGAAATGCACCTAGGCTCATGGCGGCGCGTGCCGGAGGAACGGTCCCGGTGGTTGAGTTCCCGTGAGATTGCGCCGCTCCTGGTGGAACATATGCAGCGGCTCGGGTTTACCCACGTGGAGTTTCTGCCGTTGATGGAGCATCCATTCTATGGCTCGTGGGGCTACCAGGCCACCGGCTATTTCGCCCCCACCAGCCGCTATGGGACGCCGCAGGACCTGATGTATCTTGTCGATACGCTCCATCAGAACGGGCTCGGCGTCATCTTCGACTGGGTCCCGTCGCATTTTCCCACCGACGAACACGGTCTGGCTTACTTCGACGGCACGCACCTTTACGAGCATCCCGATATGCGCAAGGGTCACCAGCCGGATTGGAACAGCTATGTGTTCAATTATGGCT
>JAMCZD010000333.1 GCA_023473405.1 Candidatus Omnitrophota bacterium | reverse complement strand
TTTCTGGATGCGCATGCTGCGGCGTGAGCCGACGGCAGTTTTTGAGAGCGGGTTGCGCCGCCTGCGCGGGGGCAGCGGGACTGTTATCCGTCCCTGGTTGGCTCGGTGCGGCTCAGGACGATGGCAAGACACGGATTCGCATCGTGTACGCCCTGCACGGTGAGACCCAAACCGTGCCGGATTGGCCGAACAAAGGATTCGATTTCCGTCCGGTGATGGAGCGTATCAACACCGAGCTGGCACAACGTTGTCCGGACTTCGAGTTTGTCGCCTCGATGGCCAATGGGGCGGAGCAGGCCAAGAAGATACTCGAAGCGGACAAGTCGGCTGCCATCGATGGTTACCTGGTTTACCAAATGAATTGCTGGAACCAGGTGGTCCAGACCATGGCTGCTTCAGGCAAACCGATCCTCTATGCCGATTTCCAGTTCGCCGGCAGCGGCGGGTTCCTCGTTTACACGGCGTCCTTCCTGCGGAGCCATGCCCCGAACGTCGGGTTTGTGGCATCGTCGCGAATCGAGGACTTGGTGGAGGCGGTCAAGTGTTTCGGCCTGGTAAAGAAGGGGGGATCATTGGCGGACTTCGTGAATGCCTCCCGCCGGGTTCGCCTGGCCCAAACGCCCCAAGCCGGCAATCTCAAGGCCGTCCACCCGGACTGGTTAAAAACCCTGTCGCCGGAGGAATGCGTCAAGGGCATGAAACAGTCGAGAATACTCGCCGTCAACGGCCAGGACAGCGGACCGGCGGCGCCGATAATGGAAATCCCGGTCGAACGTGTATCCTTTGCGGAAGTCAATGAGGCGTGGGCGTCGGCGGACAAGGACGAAGCGCGAGCGATCGCTGACAAGTGGGAGAACAACGCCGCCTTGATCGTCGGGGTAAACCGGGAGACGCTCGAGCAATCAGCGGCGATGTACCTGGCTGAAAAGGCGGTCCTTAGGAAGCACGAGGCGAACGCCATCACTATCAATTGCCTCGGCGGTTTCTACGGCGGCCATATCCATGCCTATCCCTGCCTGGGCTTTCACGAACTGAACAACGAAGGACTCGTGGGCGGTTGCGAATGCGACGTCCGCTCCGCCGCCACCATGACCGCCTTTACCACTTTGACCCAGGGCCGGCCAGGCCTTATCTCCGATCCCGTCCTCGATACGGCGAAGCGGCAGATCATTTACGCCCATTGCGTGGCTTCGAATCGCGCTTTTGGTCCCAAGGGCGAGGCGAATCCATTTCTGATCATGACCCATTCCGAAGACCGCCAGGGCGCCTCGGTGCGTTCGCTCCTGCCGCTGGGTTACATGACTACTACCATGGAAATCGCCCCCGACCGCAAAGAGATTCTCATGCACCGCGGCATAACCGTGGCCAATGATCCCAACGACCGCGCCTGCCGGACGAAGCTCGCCGCCGAACCGTTGGGTGACTTCGAGAAGCTCTTCACCGCTTGGGACCAATGGGGCTGGCACCGCGTCACCTTCTATGGGGACCTGAAAGAACCCGTGACCGCCGTGGCGGAATTGCTGGGCTGGAAAGTAGTGCAGGAGGCATAGGCGAGGCTGGAGAGGCGAACGATTGGTGGGGTCAATATGAAATCATCACCTGAAAAACAAGAACTAAAATCACAACCGGCTGAGCCTCTCCAATCCTCCCGCCGCGAGTTCCTGGCCCGGAGCGGGAAATGGATCGCCGGTTCCGCCCTGGCGGGCATGGCCGTTCCGCAAGTCCATGCCGCCGAGGACAACACCATACGGCTGGCGCTGATAGGAGTCGGCCTGTGGGGCGTCGAGGCGGTGGTCAATGCCTTCGAGGCCCCCAGCGGCCCGGTCAAGCTGGTGGCAATGGCCGATCTCTTCGAGAATCGGCTGACTGCCTCTCTTAAGCATTTGAGCGAGCAATACCCGGACAAGGTCGAGGCCGCGCCGGATCGGCGGTTTTTAGGATTCGACTCTTACCGAAAAGCGATTGACTGCCTGCGTCCCGGCGACATCGCAATGTTGACGGGATACGCCGGCTTCCGCCCCCGCCAACTCGAGTACGCGGTGGAAAAGGGCGTCAATGTCTTCATGGAAAAATCGTTCGCCCCCGATCCGCCGGGCCTGCGCCGGGTCATCGCCGCCGGGGAACAAGCCGAGAAGAAGAATCTAAAGATCGCGGCGGGCTTAATGTGCCGCCATTCCCGGAACCGCCAGGAACTGATCAGGCGGATTCGCGAAGGTGAACTTGGCCAAATCCAACTCATCCGCGCCTATCGGATGGAGCCGAGCGGATCGTTGGGCAAGCGGTCGCCAAACGAAAAGGAACTATTCTGGCAGATTCGTAATTTCACCAGTTTTCTTTGGGTCTCGGGTGGTCTATTTGCGGAGATGGACATTCATCAGATCGACGAGATTTGCTGGATCAAGGGCGCCTATCCGGTATCGGCGCATGGGATTGGCGGACGGGTCGTCAACAGCACCGATTGCAGCCAGAACCTCGATTCGTTCTCAATCGAGTGGACTTTCGGCGACGGCACCAAGGCCTATGATGTGGTGCGCTATCTCCCCAATTGCCACAACGAGTTCGCCACGCTTATCCATGGTACGAAATGCGCGGCCCAGTTTTCCGGGAACGTGCACGCCGGCACGGTGCATACTTACAAGGACCAACGGTGCAGTCCTGACAACATTGATTGGGAAGCGGAGAAAGAAACGATTACGCCATGGCAAGCCGAGTGGAACGTCCTGCTCGACGCTATACGGAACGATCGCCCCCACAACGAGGCCAAGCGGGCCGCCTTATCGAACTTGGCGGACATCATGGGACGCGCCGCCGTTCATTCCGGAAAGATCATCACCTGGGATGAGGCCATGGCCTCGAACTTCCAGTTCTGCCCGAACATTGACGATCTCACCACCGACAGTCCGCCCCCTTTCCAGGCAGACGATCAAGGTCGTTACCCGGTGCCGATTCCCGGTGTTTGGTCGGAGATATAACGCGGCGAATTGAGTTCAGTCCCGGCTGACACCCGGTTTATCCATTGGCAATCGAAGCAAACCTATGAGAATCCGTTTTTTAACTGTGGCAATACTGCTGGCGACGACGTTTGCTGGTCGAGTTTCCGCCGAGGAAGCCGCCAAGGCGGGCCCAGTCGTCCTCGTCAAACCCACTCCGGACCAGGTCGCTTGGCAGGACATGGAGATTGGCTTGTTTATTCACTTCAATATTTTCACCTATCATCCGTGGATCAATACCTACCCAAAAAGCCGGGCCGACCTGCCGAGCCCGGACTTGTTCGACCCGGAGCACTTGGATACGGACCAATGGATCGAGGCGGCAAAGGCGATAGGCGCGAAGTACGCCGTGCTGACCGCCAAACACGGCGAAGGTTTCTGCCTGTGGCCAACGGAGGCCTACGACTACGGCGTCAAGCAGGCAAAATGGCTCCGGGGCCAGGGCGACGTGGTGGCTGCGTTTGTGAAGTCATGCCGCAAGTACGGCATCGAGCCCGGCATCTACTGCGCGGTGAATTGCAACGTTTACATGGATGTCCTCGAAGGCGGTCGAGTGAAATCGGGGGACCACGCCGATCAGGTCCGCTACCGAGGTATCTGCGAGCAGCAACTTTCCGAGCTTTGGGGCCGGTACGGACCATTGGGCGAGGTCTGGTTTGACGGCGGCGCGCTCTCGCCGGACAAGGGCGGCGTGAATCTCGAACCGCTGCTCCGGAGGTACCAGCCTCACGCAATGGTCTTTCAAAGCCCGCAGGCCACCATTCGCTGGGTGGGCAACGAAAACGGCGTGGCACCTTACCCGTGCTGGGCCACCGCGGCAACGCCCGAGCCGGTGGGCGGAGGTGACCCGAACGGTTCGTTTTGGCGGCCCGGCGAGTGCGACGTGCCGTTGCGAGCCAATGAATGGGGCTGGAAGCCGGCCCAGGAACACCTGGTGCGGTCCCTGAACGACTTGATGTCCATTTATTACAATTCGGTAGGGCGCAATTGTAATCTGTTGCTGAATTCAACTCCGGACCGCGACGGTTTGATCCCCAAGGCCGACATGGCACGTTATCGCGAATTCGGCGCGGAGGTTCAACGACGCTTTGGCCACAGCTTGGCGGAGACCAGCGGCCAGGGCAATACCCTCGAATTGGTCCTGCCCCAAAAAACCCGGATCGACCACGTGATTCTCCAGGAGGAGATAGCCCAAGGCGAACGGGTCCGGGAATATGTTGTGGAAGGCCTCGTTGACGGGCAATGGCGCGAACTCGCCAACGGAAGCTGCATCGGCCACAAGCGGATCGAACAGTTTAAACCAGCCGATGTTACAACGGTCCGGCTGCGCGTCACGAAATCGGTGGCCGCACCGCTGATTAGGAAGATGGCGGTTTACCGAACCGAGTAGACGCCGCCTGCAGCCATCGAGTATGGTCTCTGCCGATTGGTGGAAAGCGGATGCTCGAACTTGAAGAAGCCCAAAGACGAATCCGGACGCTGATCGAGCCGTTGGGAGTCGAAACTGTCCCGTTGTCGCGTGCCTGGGCGCGGATCTCGGCTGAAAACGTGCCGGCGCCCATCAGCCTCCCAGTCTTCCACAGCTCGGCCATGGACGGCTACGCAGTCAGGGCATCCGACCTGGCCGGGGCCGCGCTGGGGAAGCCGGTAGCGTTGAGTTTGTCAGGGGAAGTTCCGGCCGGTGAAGTCTTCACGGGCGTTATCGAGCCGGGTCAATGCGTTCGCGTTTGCACCGGGTCACCCGTGCCGGCGGGCGCCGATGCGGTGGTCATGGAAGAAGAGACGCGCTTCGAGCCGGGTCAGCCCGGCAGAGTCTGGTTTTCAAGCGTTCCGCATCTCGGTGAGTTCATTCGACGGCGCGGAGAGGATTGCGCCGCGGGTGTCGTTCTGGTCAAGGCTGGTCAGCGGCTTACTTCGAGCCGGATTTGCCTGCTGGGAGCGCTTGGCTTGGGCGAGGTTCGGGTCGGGCGCCAACCGGTCGTGGGTTTGCTGGCTACCGGCAATGAACTGCAAGAGCCAGGCACCCGCCTTGCCCCCGGCCGGGTTTATGAATGCAACCGAACGGCCTTGGCGGCGCTGACCGCCAGGGCAAATGCCCTTCCGCGCTTCTTCCCAATCGTGCCTGATGACCCGGTCGCGACGCAACAGGCCCTGGCGCATGCCTTTGCCCAGTGCGACGTGGTCCTGACTTCCGGCGGGGTCTCCGTCGGCAAGTGGGACCTGGTTAAAAGCGCCTTCGAGCAATTGGGCGGGGATTTGCAGTTTTGGCGGGTGGCGATCAAGCCGGGCAAGCCGTTTGTGCTGGGGCGATTGGGGACAAAGCTGCTGTTTGGTTTGCCGGGAAATCCAGTGTCAGCCATGGTCACCTGCCTGTTGCTGGTCTGCCCGGCCCTGCTGGCGATGCAGGGGGTGTGGGAACCCGCTTTGGAAACGCGCCCGGGCATCTTGGCCGAGGCATTGGCGAACCCGGGAAACCGCCGACATTTCATGCGCGTGACTATGGACTCGAACAGCAATGTCCGCTCAGCCGGGATACAAGCTTCGCACATACTCAGCCCGCTGGCGGTGTCAGACGGATTAGTTGACGTCCCGCCGGGCGCTATCCTGAAACCGGGCGAGGGCGTGCGGATTCTGGTTTGGGATTGACCGCTAGTGTGGTGTCCCGGGTCAGAACTTGCGCAAGGGGACGCCGGGAAAAGTCGGCATAGGTTGAACGGATTGCGGTTTGCTTGGCAAATCGAGCGCGGGAGAAAGGCTGGATGATCCGAAGGCGCCCTTGTTCAGATCTTCGAGTATGCCCGACTGTAGAGGGCGATTGGGATTGCCAATACCGGACAATGGATTCAATGGGTTGGCTGCGGGGGTGCTCTTCAACAGATCGGCTCCGCTTCCCGAGGTTACCGGTTGCAGGTCCTTGGCGGTTGAGTCGCCAAACAAATTGATCATGTCCGGATTGCGATTCAGCGGAGAACCAACATCGCCGGGCCGAAGCAAGCGCTCGAACCTTTCGTCCGCCTGGATTTGCAGTTCTCGAGCGCGGTCCGAGTAGCCGCCGGCGGGGACCAGCGAAGGACTCGACATGGTATCAAACGAACCCAACGGATTGCCCGGAATATTACCCCAAGGAGCACTGGGGGCGCTGAACCAACGATTCATCTCCAGTTTGTTGCTCAGGCCTGATTCGCTGCGGTAAAGGGCTCCACTCGGCTCCGAGCCGGCAGGTGAAAGAACAGTCGAGTCAGGCTTTGGCTTTTGAGAGTCGTAGTCTTCAGTCTTAGATTGGAGATCATTCGTTCGCGTTGATTGATCCCGCTCATGCTTTTCAAGGTAACGCGTGATGGTCTTCTTGGAGTCATCCTCCCTCCCGTCGAGCCGGATTTCCCTCACGTTAAAGGCTTCGTCCGGAGTACTGGTTTCATTGAGCATGTCCGGCGTCACGTAAATCCAGTTCTTCTGCCGGTCAATGAATTCCTGCAAGCGCGGATTTGGCAAGGCCAATGGTGCGGATGGTGCCGGCAAAACATACGGGACCCCCCCTGGTCCGCTCGTCGGCACCTTGGGATGCAGCGGCCCATCCAACATGCGCCAATCCGGTCCGCCGCGGTTTGAGCCTGGCAGGACTACTTGATTGGTGCCTCCGGAAATGTGGATGCGATCGGCGGTTCCGGGCCAGGCAAAAGCCAGCCATGCCGATTCAATCCACAGCACGCTCGCTCCGGCGGCTGTCAACCATCTCTTCATTGCTATCCCCATTCTTCAACTGCTATTTCTAAGGCAGAATCGACACTGCGTCAAAGTGGAAAAAACCACTACATACAACGCCTTGGCCCGCCACCGCACAATAACTCGATGAATCGACCTTTCCGTTATTTGTTTCGTTCAATTTAAACTTTCATTTATTGCGGATGAAGCGCAGGTTTATTAGGTTGGATTTGTTTTTATGACCTTGACTGAAAAAGTGTTGGCGCGTGCGACGGGTAAAGCGCGGGTAGAGGCAGGTGAGAATGTCTGGGTGAGCGCGGACATCCTGATGACCCATGACGTCTGCGGGCCCGGCACCATCGGTGTCTTCAAACGTGAATTCGGCCCCAAGGCGCGGGTTTGGGACCGTCAGAAGGTAGTGATCATGCCCGATCATTACATCTTCACCGCCGATGCAAAGTCCGCCCGCAACGTCGATGTTCTGCGTGAGTTTGCCCGCGAACAAGGATTGCCTTATTTCTATGATGTGATCGATGAGCCCGCCGGGCATTGGCGGTTCGACCCGAATCGCGGTCCGGTCAAAAGCCAGCACGGCTCGCGGTATGCCGGCGTCTGCCATGCCGCTTTGCCGCAGAAAGGGCATACACGCCCGGGCGAAGTCCTTTTTGGCACCGACTCGCATACGTGCACTGCGGGTGCCTTTAACGAATTTGCCACCGGCGTCGGCAATACGGACGCCGGTTTCGTCATGGGCACCGGCAAGCTCCTACTGAAGGTGCCTGCCTCGATGCATTTCCGGTTGGAAGGCCGGTTGTCCCCCGGAGTGATGGCCAAGGACGTCATCCTCCATTGCATCGGCGAGATTGGTTTTGATGGAGCCACCTATCGGGCATTGCAGTTCGATGGACCCGGTGTGGCCTCCCTATCGATCGAGGACCGCATGACTATTGCCAATATGGCAATCGAAGCCGGCGGAAAGAATGGCATCTTCGAGTTCGATGACCAGACCGAATCATGGGTCAATGGCCGCTGCCGACTCAACGGCACGCTCTCAACTTATGAGCCGGTCGAACGCGACCAGCATGAAGACTTCGTGTTTGAAATGGTCGTCGAACTGGACCGCCTCGAACCTACGGTCGCTTGCCACCCCAATCCCGGCCAGCGCAAACTCGCCCGGGAATTGGGCCATATCAAATTGGATCGAGCCTACATCGGTTCCTGCACCGGCGGAAAATCGAGCGATTTCCTCGCCGCCGCCCGGACCTTGCGCGGACGCCATGTGGCGATTGACACCTTCGGTGTGCCTGCCACTCCCGAGATCGTGGGCGATCTGCAAACCACCCTCTGGGACGGCAAAAGCGTCTGGCAAATCCTGGTCGACGCCGGGGTGCAAATGACCGAGAACGCCGGGTGCGCTGCCTGCCTGGGCGGCCCCGTGGACACCTTCGGCCGTGTCAATGCCCCGCTGAAGTGCATCAGCGCCACCAATCGCAACTTCCCCGGACGCATGGGACACAAAGACTCCCAGGTGTTCCTGGCCTCGCCGGCTACCGTTGCCGCCAGCGCCATTTCCGGACGGATCACCGATCCCCGCAAGTATTGCGATTAACCGGTCGTTCACCTCGGGCAGACCGGTGCCATGGCCGCATGAACCACGTGACAACGACCGTGATGCAAGTCCCAATGAGCGTGTACCACGGCCAGGCAACCAGGTCCTTGCCCCAGCCGTCGATGCCTATCATTGCCGCCAGGGATATAATCATCCCGAATACCAGCGGACGCGCCCGGCCAGGTTTCGTTCCCAATGCCAGCAGCACCGCCCCCAACAGGGCGCCGCTGGTCAATCCATTGAGCGAAAACGCCCAGTTCAACACCGTCGTCGCCTGGCGGCTGGCATATGCCACCAGCACCAGCAGCAACGCCCAAAAAACCGTGGCAAATCTGCTCATTCGGAAATAAAACCGCTCCGTCCGGCCCGGCCAGAACAACCCACGGCAGAAATCCATCGAGGAAACCGAGGCCAGCGCGGACAGGGCCGAACTGACCGAGGACATGGCGGCCGCCAGTATGGCTACAACCAATAATCCTTTGAATACGCTTGGAATGACTGTCAATATAAATATGGGATAAATGTAGTCGTTTTGGGCAAAACCAGCCTGGCTTTTGGGCAGCGGAATCGCCAGTTGAAATTGCTGGTAATACGCCCATAACAAGGTGCCCGTAAGCAGGAAAACCAAAAACAGCGGGAGGATGATCACCGCGCTCAGAACCAGTGCCTTGCGCCCATCGGCCACCGAGCGGCAGGTGAGCACTCGTTGCACGATCAATTGATCAGCCCCGTGAGAGGACATGACCTGCGCGGTGCCGCCCAACAGGCCCATCCAGAGATTGAACGGCATGGTCCACGAGAAGGATGGATTAAACCAATGCAGCTTGCCGGCCGCGGCGGCTTGCTCGAGCGCACCGGCCAGGCCGCCGTTGGTTGCCTGGGCGATATATCCGAGGGTAAACAGAGCGCCGGCCATGAAAAGGACGAACTGAACCACATCGGTCCAAATGACCGCCTTGATGCCGCCAACGTAGGTGTAAACCAGTGACAGTCCCACAAACAGGAGTATCGCCGGCAGGATTTGCAGCCCGAGCATCAATTGAATTGGGATGCAGGTGACATAGACCCGCACGCCGGCAGCCAGCACACCGCTCAAGAGAAAGAAACCGCCACCCAACCGGCCTGCCGCCGGGCCGAAAGATTTGGTTAAGAGCTGATAGGGCGAGTATATCTCGCCCCGAAAATAAAACGGGACCACGGCCATTGCCAGCCCTATCCGCGCAATGACGTAGCCGAAAATGATCTGAATAAAGGCAAGGTCGGTCGCGTAGGCCAGGGCAGGCACCGCCAGGAAGCTCAAGGCGCTCGTTTCGGTTGCCAGAATGGAAAGCCCCACGCCCCACCAACTGACGTTTCGGCTGCCCAAAAAATAGTCCCGTGTATCCTTCTGCCCTCTGCCCAGGCGGGCACCCATGAGAATAATGCCGGCGATATAACCACCGATGATCAGCCAATCTGCCAGCGCAAGGTGGTCCGCCGGGGTGAGCATCGTGAATATCCCAGTTCCACTTCGGACATCAGCCTTCTTTTTCGATCTTGACGGCGGATTGGGAACAGATAACCGATTCGAGTTCAGCCGGCAGGGTCGCGCAGAGTTCATCTAGGATTCTCTGAACGGCTGATTCCTCGATAGCCAGGCTTCGTCCGGCGGATTGGACGAAACCTTGAAGGGTCAATAGGGCGTAACTCATCAGACCCTGCCGAATCGGGATCGAGTAAAGCGCCAGAACCAATCCGAACACGAGGAAATGCCAACCGTTGGCCTGTCCGTTTTCGACGGCCTGGAGGTATCGTTGGACCACCCGCTGATCGCGCAAGGGCCGCAGGCTTTCCAGCTTGGACTGCCCGGCGCGCCGGCTGAGACGCGCAAAAGCTTTCA
This sequence comes from Candidatus Omnitrophota bacterium, assembly GCA_023473405.1. Lineage (GTDB taxonomy): Bacteria > Verrucomicrobiota > Verrucomicrobiia > Limisphaerales > UBA1319 > JAMCZD01. The sequence continues at coordinate 9,884 of JAMCZD010000333.1, read as the reverse complement.
GGTCGGCTTCCTCGGCAAGACTAATGTCCAGGGCAATCAATTCACGCGCCGCACCATGATGAGCAAACTGGCATGCACGATAAATCGCAGGCAATTCGACGCGGATGAGGACTCGATCCCGGTAATGATGCAGGAACCGGCGCAATTCAGACTCATCGGCGGGTTGCGCCAGGAAAAGGGAAGCCGCCCCCGACGCCAAATCCACCAGGCCATCGGTCGAACCGAGGCGATGGAGGAGCCGCCGCGGGTCCCCGCTCAGGTCCCCTTCACTTCCCAATTGCTGCAAGATTTCGTTCGACATCTTCTTACGTTCGGTTGGCGCCTTCATCCAGCCACTCGCGAAGCGCCCAATGCATCTAAGGCTACACCGAGTCCTTAACCACTGCCAACGGGAAAAAGACCATTTTGCCGCACAGCTCGAAAAAGCCGATCCTCCTTGACACGACAGAAATCCTCATGGTTTTAAACCAGGCGCGAATTGCCGCCCTGGCCGCCTGCCCCAACCGTCCGCTCGAGGTTTAATTCCTCGAATGAACCAACTCCTCCCCCGGATCATCCCCCGGCAACGGACCGTAAATATGAACCGCATAAGGAACGAACTCGTCTTCCATCCAAGAGTCATGCACTGTCAGTGAACGGTTTTCGCCATAAACCGGAATTGTCCCCCCGTGAGGATGGGGCAGGGTGATGCGATAGACCTGCAACTCGTCCGTCGTATTCACCGCCAATAAATAATCACCGGGAGGGACCAGCGGGTTTCCGTGATTCACTCGAAGCAAGGCCACGGCGATGCTGCTTTCCAACGCGGCGTTGAAACGCCGGTCCCAGAAACCGAAATCGTGCCGGTAGGGCCACCAGCGTTGCTCCGCGGTGAACAACGGCAGCCGGGCATTGACCTCTCGCACCACCTCGCTCAAGGCCTCCCAACTGGCCGGGTGGTCCAGGATTTTCCAACGGCCCGCGTCGAAGGCGTAATAGAATATCCCGGTCGCTCGATTCGCCAGCGCGCAATAGGTCATGCAGCGCAGTTCCTGGAAGGTCGGCGCGCGCAAGTTTTTTTCCCCGGGAACCAGCTCCGGGTAATAGCTCCAATCAAAACTCTGAATGACTGCAACCAGCGGTTTCTTCGGTCCCAAAGCCAGCCGGACCATGCGCACATGCTGGCCAAAATTGGCCAACGGCAACCAAGGGACCGGGTAGCGATCGATCATGGTGATATCGGCTATGTTGGCGTAATCCAGCGCCTCCGACCCTTTGAACAGCACCAAAGCAGTCGGCTTCGACGCGTTCAACTGTTTGAAGAATCGCTGCGCGCGCACCACTGCCGACGGCGCCACCCGGTTTAAATCGGGTTCGTCCACGAGGTACCACGCCCACAATGCCGGATGAGAATCAAGGGCGGACACCTCTCGACGGGCAACCCCGGCGTTGAAATGCGGACCGGCCGAAGTCCCAGGCATCGCCAGAACTCTCAGTCCAGCCGCGCCGGCTGCGTCAAGATAGGAACGGTCCGCCGGGCCGGTGACCAGGTTGAATCCGGACGCCTTAACCCTGGCCAAGTCATTGGTCGACGGCACCGAGTAAAGGCCGATGGGGTAGAAACCTTGGTTGAACCTGGCGCACCCCGCCCCCAAGAGCAATAAACCGCACAAAACCGGCAGTGAAAAGCCGGCGGATTTCATGCCTTGCGGGCCAGGCACGATAACAAGCTGCAATGCATCAGGAACAAGGCCAGAACGGAATGGATTTGGAAGGGAAAATCATACTTGGCATGGACCAGGCAGCCTCCCACGGCGATCCATAACATGCACAGGAATACCCATGAACTCTCGATACCCGTCCCTACCCTCCAATGCAAAAGCACGGTGACCAATAACCAGAGCACCAGGCTGAATCCCAGCCAGCCAAAAGTGATGCGCGTCTCCAGCCAGTCGTCATGCACCTGCGCCATCCATTCCTGGCCCACCTTCCGATATAGTTGATACAGGGGGGCAAAAGTCCCCGGACCACTCCCGAGAACCGGGAAGTCCCGCGCCATTTGCCGGGCATTTTCGTAGATTTGCACGCGGCCGCTCCAGTCGTCGTTAAAGACGTGTTTCAACCTGTCTTCGAGTTGGTCCCAGCCCAGGAAGGTGCTCATCCCCAAGGTGACCAGGAACAACAGGAAGATTCCCAGCCGCGCCAGCCAATGCCCGCGCCGGTCCGCCAGCAGCAGCAGGACCGTGGTGGATACCAGGCCGCCGGCGGCTACAATCGCCCCGCCCCGGCTCGTGGAAATGATGGGGCATGCCGCCGTTATCACTACGCAGGGAAGCAACAACATCTGCGGACCGCTGCCAACACGCACGCCTTTCGTCCATGCCCGCCTGGCCTTTTGCCGCAGCGTCCACCAAAAGCCCAGGCATATCGGCCATACCAGGTTATAGTATTGCGCCGCGTTGCCCCGGTAGGCATAGGGACCAAACTGGCCCGCCGCCTCTTGGTTGATGCGCGGACGCACCATCCACAGCAACTTGCCCGAGCCGTCCAATCGCTGCAGTATCCCTTCCAGCCCCAGCAAGGCCGCGTTCAGGCAGAGTATCCAAAGCAATACTTCCAACCGCCCCGGTATCTGCCATGACTTGTTCGAATGCCGCGGCAGAACCAAGTTCGGTTCACCCTCCGACTCGATCCGTTCCTTTTGACGTTCCTTCCTGGTCTTCCCCAGCAGCCAGTCCCGCGTGGCCCAAAAGGTCAGGGCCAACCCGAGATACTCCCAAAAAACAAACCAGGTGCTCGAACTGTCATAACTGTGCGGCAGCCAGGCAATGTAATGGTCGTGATATTCAAACCCCAATGTATCCCAATGAAATACCGCGCGAGCATTGACCGCGCTAACCAGGCAGTAAAGCAACACCAGGATGGTTAGAACGGCCAGCGTGACCGTGATCCCTTTCGACCATCGCTGCCGCTTCCTCTTCTCATCGTCATCGTCCTCCATGCTCGGCGCACCCCACCGGCTCGGCTGATAGCCCGTGCGCCAGCGAATGATCCATTTGGTCAAAAGCAAAATGCCCAGGGCGAATCCCGCAAAGTTCATCACCCAAATGGACCATTCTTGCGTGGTGCCGAAAGCCCACGGACTGAACACTACCATGGCATAGATCAAACCCGCCGTAATCCCCTCGCACAACCGGTAAGCCCATGGCGTGCGCGTCCAATGCGGCAGCGAGAGTCCGTGCCGATGGGAGGTCGACACCGTCGGTGCCGCCGCCGGGTCTATCGACAGTCTCGACACCGGCAAATCAAGTGGTCCAGGCCGTTCCATATGCCGGCGGACATCAAAGCCGTTTTAACTCACAATCACAAGCCTAAACAAAGGATTGTAGAGCGCGCCAGCAGGGCGAAGGGGCGAGGGCGCTACAGATTTCTCTTCAACCTGTCGTTAACCGGCATACACTGCAGCGGTTTTCGCCCCGTGGACCTGGCCCGAAGCGATGACTGTGGTTGTGGAAATGACGTGATAACCTATGAAAAATCTGATCGCGACCTGGAAGGAAATTTTGAGTTTCCCGCTGATCGGGGCGGGAGACAGCGCATTTACCGTAGGACATCTGATTGAACTAGCCTTTCTGTTGACGCTGGTCTTCGTAGGGGAAGTCCTGTTTCGCCGCTTGTTTCTGACGCGGGTGGTCGAGCGCACCCGCTTGCGGCCCGCCGTCAAATTCGCCATCCGTCAAATTGGTCGTTACATCTTCCTCACCCTGGGCATTTATCTTTCCCTGCAATCGGTGGGGATCAATCTCAGCTCGCTGGCCATCCTGGCGGGCGCGTTGGGAGTAGGCGTCGGCTTTGGCCTGCAAAACATCGTCAGCAACTTCGTAAGCGGCCTGATCATATTGGCGGAACAGCCCATTGCCATCGGCGATCGCGTTGAAGTCGGCGGTGTCTCGGGCCGGGTTACCGAGATCAACCTGCGCAGCACTATGGTTGTTACCAACGATAACATCTGCATTATCGTCCCCAATTCCAATCTCATTACCGAGACCGTGATCAACTGGAGCCACGGCGACCCCAAGGTTCGCACCCGGCTGCCAATCGGAGTGGCTTACGGAACCGATATTGACAGGCTGCGCGCCTTGCTCCTCGAAGCCGCCGCTGCGGACCCGGACATCTTGAAGGTGCCGGAACCACGCCTGCTTTTTATGAGCTACGGCGATAGCGCGATCAACTTCGAACTGGCGGTCTGGTCGACGGTTACCCTCGATAAGCCGCTTCAATTCAAAAGTAATCTATACTTCGCCGTTCACAAGAAACTCCAAGAAAACGGGATCGAAATCCCCTTCCCCCAACGCGACCTTCATCTCCGCTCCGGAACTTTCCTCCTCCAGAACGCCAGCGAGACAGCACCGCCTGCATCCTTGCCTAAGAGGGCGTTTTGAGATTGAAAAATGGTTATCGGTTGTTGAGAGAAAACGACCGCGAGGCTAAACCCGGTGAGCGCGTGATCACTCTGAATTCGATTACCAATAACGTCGCGCCAATTCTCAATGATCAATGACCAGTGTTTGACTCATGCGCAATCGGAGAATTGGTCTGAGGCCCTGCCTCATTGGAATTGGCCCCTACCTGGAACCTGGGACCCATTCGTTCCACAAGATCAACGCCCCCGCGCCAAGCGCCAGCGCTACAACAAGCAGCAGCCACCAGAGCCGCCGGCGTGTGTGCGCCTTCAGTGCCACGAACAGTGGCGTCGGCCGGCGCGTGAAGGTGCCCGCCAAAGTCCGAGTCAGCGCCATGCGGGCGTTGATTCCCCAACCCGAACCCTCGAGCATGCAACTCAGGTCGCGCCCGGCCAGTTTGACCATGGCGACCAACGCAACCGGCACGATGACGGCCGCCGCGGCGCCCAGCAAGCTCGCCAGAATGGTCGTCCAATCCAGCCTCGATAACGTGCTGGTAATGAAAGCCAGCGATGAACCCAGAGCCGCAATGGCGATACCGCCGCCGGCCAGTATACCGCCGGGATTGGCCAGGATCGGAGTGCCGGTCCTTTGACCGGCCTGGCTGGCAGGTGGAACGGCGCCGACGATGGTTTGAGTAGTCAAGGTTTCCAACTTCTTTTCCTGCTCGGCGGTCTTCTCGCCAAACCGGGCCATGAGGGCGCCGCCTAACCGTTTGAAAGGAGCGGCAATGGCTTCGCGGAGGCTGACCGGGTTTTCCACGGTCTGCACAATGTGCGCGTTGAGCATCCGTCCGTTGCAGTCGATGAACGTGCCCCATTTATCCGCCTGCAGCGTTCCCTTGACGCCTCCCGTGACGGGTACCGCCACCTCGTAAAGTATGGTGCCACGGTCGCCAATGATCTCGGCATAGAGGACGAACATGTTGCTGGCATTGCTGAAACGGGCGTGCAAGGCACGGTCCACAACCTTCACACTGAACGTGAAACGACGACCGTCCATGACCAGAGTCCCCATCTCGAACAGCGCCCGATGCTCGGGATGATAAAGATCGGAGAAATTGACGAAGCTGTTGGTCAACCGCAGCAAATACGCCTGAAACAGCAACAGCTTTTCCAATCGGCGCAGGTTCTCAAGGTCGAACGCGGTGCCGTGACTGTCCGCAATCAGCGCGCGAACCCGGTCCGCCAGTTCCGGTTGGCCCAGATACCGTCGCAGCCGCTCCGCCGGGATACGGCTTGCGGGAGTGGCGGGTTGGCGAGAACGCCACTCCACATGCGGAGCAAAGGTCCGCTTGACCTGCTGCCATTGGGCAGCGTCGAGTTGGAAAACCGGCCCGCCAAGCAGCGGTTCGAGCACCTCGCGCCGGAACGCCTCCAGGGTCTCGCGGCAGAGCGGGTTGATGGCTGTCTCGAAGTTCAGTTTGCCGTCCGGAGTCGGCCAGGCTACCGGTGCCCGTTCCATCTGCTCTCGCACCGCGTTCGGATCATTCCAGTCAGGCGGGGAACCGCTCTCCGTCGCCGGCGCGGATTTGTTGGCGCGGGCGAGGTTGAACCGGACGGCGTCGCAAAGGGTGAAGTAAGGATCGAGTCGAGGAGTGAGCTTGGCGAACAGGTCAAACGCCGGCATGGTCGCCGCGCCCAGCGGCATCAGCGGCGTCCGGGTCTGCGAATCAGGCAGTTGGGATTCATCAAGCCAGCCCAGGAAATCACGGGTATCAACCAGGAACTGCTCCAGTTGCTCGATCGTAATCGCCGACGGCGGGGGATTCGCGCCGCTCGATGCGAGTGTGCCAAGAACGTCCTCGATCAACTGTCGAACTCCGTCCGACGCGGCCGCCTCGGGACGCACCAACCCGGGTCGATCCAATCCTCCTTGTTCAACCTGCCGCATGATCTGGCGCACCTGGTCAAGAGATACGGTTTGCGCCCCAGCGTTACCGAAGCGGCGCGCGACCTTGCGCGCCGCCGCATGCAGGTGCGCCGATTCAGGTCCTTCGGGCCGGATGGCCTCGAAGGCCAGCGTAGTATCGCCGGGCCGGCCCAGAGGCTCGGCTTGAAGGTGGTCCAGAAACCAGCGAATGGCCTCACGGACCGCGTCCTCGCGGATGCGCCCGTCGCCGTCCTGGTCCAGCCACGAAAGAAAGACAGGATCGACCGCGAGGGTCGCGACGGGGGCGCTGTTGGCCACCCAAAGCGCATCGTCCAACTCGAGGGCATGACGCAGATCGGCAATGGACTCGAGACACAACTGCCATGCGCCACCCTGACGCCGGAAACGCGGAGCAGCCGCGGATAAGGCAAGGGCTTTTAGTGTTGCTGAAGTCATATAATAACTATCGTACGCATCATAGTTCGAATTCAGGCTATAGGCAACGTTAATTGCGACCAGCCCATACCGCCCCAGGGCTAATGCCTGAAGCAAACTTGGTTCCGAGCTAACACCGCGTGTGAGAGACGGATTGGGGCTTCGGGCGAATGACCTGTGAACAGGATGTGAACAACTGGGCATTGACGGATTCCGCCGCGGCGTAATCCTTGGTCCATGGCAACCGAGACCAAATCAAACGCGAAATTCAAAATGCCGCCTGCGCACGACTGGCGAACAACTGACGCGGACGAAATCAACAAGCGCCGGCAGCGCGCCCTGGAGGAGTCCTTTGTGATTACCAACATTACGCCGGCGCATCCCATCTTCTCCAATTTCCGCGTCCAATCCGCCAGCGGCCTCACTTATTCGGTCGAGATTCGCGACTTGAACTTGCGCCAGGTGGCGTGTGATTGCGTGGATTTCCGCACGAACGGTCTCGGTTTCTGCAAGCACGTCGAAGCCGTCCGCCTTTATCTTGAGGCCCGCCACAAACGTCTATTCAAGTCCGCCCTGGCCACGGGCTCAGACCGCATCGAGGTGACGGTAGATTCGGCGGCGGACACTTTGTGCGTGAAAAGCGGCGGTGGGAAATTGCCGCGGGCCGTCGGCAAGTGGTTCGATGCCGATGGCCGCCTGCTCGATGGCTCGCCCGAAGAGGCACTCGAGGCCTTGCGCCGGTTGCGCGACACCGATTTTCCCCAAATCCGCCTCTCGCAGGAAATCGAGCCGTGGCTCGAGAACCGCCGGCGCGCCGCCGAACGCCAACAACTCCGCCGCGAATACGAATTGAAGGTCCAAAGCGGCGAATGGCCCGTGCAGGAAACCACCGTGCCCCTGTTTCCCTATCAACGCGAAGGCATGCTGCACCTGGCATTCACCGAACGCGCCCTCCTCGCCGACGAGATGGGCCTCGGCAAGACCATCCAGGCCATTGCCGCTTGCGCATTGCTGCACCGGCTGGGCAAGGCAAACCGCGTCCTGGTCGTCACCCCCGCCTCGCTCAAGACCGAATGGGAAGAACAGATTCGCAAGTTCACCACGCTCGGTTACCAAATCGTTTTCGGCGGGAAACTGAAGCGTTTGAAGGCCTATGCCGCTCCCGCCGCGTCCCTTTCCAGGCAGACGGGCGCGAAAGGCATCGAGCCAGGCGATGGGGCGGGTCTCACCTCTCAATCCGCAACTGACAATTTCCCGTTCTTCACCATCGTCAACTACGAGCAAATGATCGCCGACGGCCTGGATGTGAACGCGCGGCTCGCACCGGACGTGGTGGTCCTCGATGAAGCACAACGCATCAAGAACTGGAACACCAAAACCGCCCAGGCGGTGAAGCGCCTCCACAGCCGATACGCCTTCATCCTCACCGGCACACCCATTGAAAACCGCATCGACGAAATCCACTCGCTCATGGGTTTCCTTAATCCCGCCGTGCTCGGCCCGCTGTTCCGGTTCAACCGCGATTTCTACGAACTGGACGAGCGCGGACGCCCCAGAGGCTTGCACAATCTCGACCTGCTCCACCAGCGCATCAAACCGTTCATGCTCCGCCGGCGCAAGGCCGATGTGGAAACCGAACTGCCGGAGCGCACCGATCGCAATCACTTCGTCCCCTTAAGCGACCTGCAGAAACAGAATTACGCGATGCACGCGCAACAGGTTCTCAGGCTGGTGAACATCGCCTCGCGCCGCCCACTCAGCCAGCAGGAACAGGAAAAACTCCAGCGCGAGCTGGCCATGATGCGGATGATCTGCGACACCAATTACATCCTCGACCCGCAGGACAAGAACTGTCCCAAGCTGGCCGAGCTCGAAAAAATCCTGGATGAATGCGGTGAAAATGGCGCCAAGGTCATCGTCTTCTCCGAATGGGAACGGATGCTCCAGCTCGTGCGCGATCTTTGTGATAAGCGGGACATCGGCTACGCCTGGCACACTGGCAGCGTCCCCCAGAAACGCCGCCGTGCCGAAATCAACATTTTCAAAGACGACCCCGATTGCCGCGTCTTCCTCAGCACCGATTCCGGCGCCACCGGCCTCAACCTTCAATCCGCCAGCGTCGTCATCAACTGCGACCTGCCGTGGAACCCGGCCAGGCTCGAACAACGCGTTGCTCGTTCCTGGCGCAAGCACCAGACGAAAGCTGTTACCGTCATTAACTTGATTTCCGAAAACACCATCGAACATCGCATGCTGGATACGCTCGCAATCAAACAATCCGTCGCGGTCAGTGTTCTCGATAAACCAGGCGAGATTAAGGAAATCACCTTGCGCAGCGGCAGTCAGGCCATGATCCACCGTCTCCAGCAACTCATCCCTCCGCTCGATGTCGGACGTGGCGGCGGAATCCCCGCTTCAACCGCCGACACCGGCTCCCTCACTCCATCCGACGCGAGAAAGCTTCCCGCCGATCGCGCGCTGGCCTTCGCCCAAATCGCATCCGAGCGCGTCGACGGGGCCCTCGTCCGCTGCGAGGAACGTTATCCGCTGTCCGGTTCGCATTCCGTCCTGGTCGTGGTTGTCGAGCGCGACGCCACCCAATGGCGCGAGAAATTGAATTCGTTGCACGCCGACCTGTTCGGTCCCGGCAAGACCGATCCGCTCGCCCCCGTGCAGCTCGAGGTCGTCGATCGCGCCACCGACGATGCCATTCAACGCCTGATCGCCGCCGGTCTGATCAACAAAACCACCCGCGCCGCGCGCCCCTTGCTTCCCTCAGGCGAGAACACCGAAGCCGCTCCCCTCTCCGCCGAGGAACAGGCGAATGCAACGTCGCATCGCGAGTACGCCTCTCGCAAGCTCAAGATGGCGCGCGATTTGGGCGAAGGCGGCTTTGGCGAGGAAGCGCGCTCGGCGCTCCTCGATTCCATTTTTGACGTCGGACGCGCCCTGGCCATCGAGCGCCGCCTGCCCGAACCCTCCGATCCGAAGGACGTGTTCTTACCGCCCCTTTCCCATGCCTGGGCCGCTGCTCTGCCCCTGCTAAAGGCCTTCGTCCAAGACCCCGCGGCGGATTGGAAGTCAGTGGCGGACAGTCTGGCGGCAGTGTGATAAGTGTAAGCCGGCACTGACCAA
>JAMCZD010000216.1 GCA_023473405.1 Candidatus Omnitrophota bacterium | reverse complement strand
TGATCAGACCCAGCGCCCGGATAAATTGGCGCGAGAAACGCAAATCGTTGATCGGGAAATTCTCGACGGCACGCGCGGTCTGGGCACCGTAATAAGCCTGGGCCGGCACCTCCATCTCTCCCATTGAATCCACCTCGATACGAAAACCTTCCTTCATGACAATAGATTATTAGGTTAAGTTATTGTACTTATCTCACCTGCGTCAACATGGACCTGCCGGCCATTTCGGGCAAGTAAAATTTGGGGGGGAGGGGGAACACGGACGGGCACGGACGAACACGGACGGACACGCTTAAAACGCTTCACGCTGCACGCTCTACACGCTCGACGCTCTATACGCTCTCCACGCTCCACGCTCTATCCAGGGCTCGGGGGCAGCCTCGACCTACCGCGCGGCATCGGTGGTCCGGCGCATTTCTTCTTTGAGCAAGTCGATGCCTTGATCAAAGGCGGCGGCGATGCCCAGGACGCGGAGAGAGGGGATGCGGCGCTTGAATTCCTCTAGGTTTTCACTGGCCGCGGGTTCGTCCATCTTATTGGCGGCCACGAGGAGTGGTCTGGCGATCAGGGCCGGGTCATAAAGCTCCAGCTCATGTAGCAGTTGGTGGTAATCGTCCCATGGCAATCGCCCGTCGATGCCGGCCATATCGAGGAGCAGAATGAGGATTTTGCATCGTTTGATATGGCGCAGGAAGGCGTGGCCCAGTCCCACGTTACGGTGGGCGCCTTCGATCAAGCCAGGCACATCGCAGACCGTCAGGCGCACGCAATCGGGGTATTCGACGATGCCCACCTGGGGATGGAGCGTGGTAAAGGGGTAAGGGGCGATCTTGGGTTGGGCGCGTGAAATGGCCTTGAGCAAGGTTGACTTGCCGGCATTGGGAAAGCCGACCAGGCCCACATCCGCCATCAGCCGCAATTCCAATTGGAATTCGCCTTCTTCGCCGGGCTCGCCTGGTTGGGCAAAGCGCGGGGCCTGGCGGGTTGAGGTGGAAAAATTGCGGTTGCCCAGACCGCCGCGCCCGCCGCGGCAAAGGACGAAGCGCTGCCCCGGTTCGGTCAGGTCCACCAGCAGTTCGTCATCCTGGTTAAAGGCGTCGGGGGCGGGGATGTGCCAGACGAGAGTGCCGCAAGGGACTTTGGCAACCAGGTCACTGCCGGCGTGGCCATCCATGCCTTTGCCCATGCCGTGATCACCGGACTGGGCGATCAGGCGTGGGGCATAGAATTGGGCGATCAGGTTATTCAGGTCGTGATCGGCTTCGAGGATAACCGAACCGCCCCGACCGCCGTTGCCGCCGCTGGGGCCGCCTTTGGGGCGATGCGCCTCGCGGAGGAAGGCGACGCAGCCCTTTCCGCCGTGGCCGGCGCGGGCGTAGATTTTAACTTCATCGACGAACATGATACCCAACAGGACTTAACATCTATTTGCGCAAAAGAAAAGGCGAGGCCCGATGCCTCGCCGCAAGATGAGGAAAAGAAGACTAATTTGACGCCGGGGTGGCGCTGGCAGTCTCGGCCGGGGCAGCCGGGGCAGCCGGCGCGGGAACCGCGACGATGTTGATCCTCTTGCTGTCTTTGTCGAACTTAACGTTCCCGTCGATCCGCGCGTATAATGTCCAATCGCGTCCGGTGCCGACGTTAGTGCCGGCAACGAACTTGGTGCCGTGCTGGCGGACGAGGATGGAGCCGGCGGTTACGAACTCGCCGCCGAATCGTTTGACACCGAGGCGCTGGCTGTTGCTGTCGCGCCCATTACGGCTACTGCCTTGACCTTTTTTATGTGCCATAAAATTAAACCTTAATTTCTTTGATTCTCACCACCGTCAGTTCCTGGCGGTGCCCCACTTTTCGGTGATAACCTTCCCGGCGCCGCATTTTGAATGCGACGGTTTTCGGACCGCGAATGTGTTCGACCACGTCGGCCACGACGCTCGCTTGCGGCACGGTGGGAGTGCCAATGGAGACCTTGCCATCCTGATTGACCATCAATACGCGGTCAAAGGTGAAGGATTGCCCGGACTCGACGGCCAGGCGCTCGACTTCGAGCATGTCACCGGCGGCGACACGGTACTGTTTGGACCCGGTTTCTAAAACGGCATACATAATATCCTTATTCAAAAGCCCGTAAATATGAGGTCACAGTTGCCTGCATGTCAATGGTCATTTGTAAAAGCGTTTGGCTAATTTTTCAACCACCGATTTGCCGATGCTCAGCGAAGCCGTTGCCGCCGGCGATGGCGCGTTGATCACGTTGACGATCCGTGCCGTTTCGCAAAAGGCAAAGTCATCGAGCAAATTCCCCTCCGCGGTGACTGCCTGTGCCCGCACACCGGCCGCAGCCGGCACCAGGTATTCGTCGCGAATATCCGGGATCAATCGCTGCAACGCCTTTACGAAGGCCGGTTTGCTCAACGATCGCCACATCTCGCCCACGCCCGTCCGCCAATACCTGGCCGTCATCCGGATAAAGCCGGGAAAAGTCAGGTTGGACAGCAACTCTCCGAGGTTCAAATCGGTCTTTCGGTAACCCTCGCGCGCAAAGGCGAACACGGCATTTGGGCCGCACTCGACGTGCCCGGAGATCATTCGGGTGAAATGCACCCCGAGGAATGGAAATCGCGGGTCCGCCACCGGGTAAATCAGCGCGTTGCAGACGTGTGCCGCCTCGGGCTTGATCTCATAATACTCGCCCCGGAAGGGGATGATCCGCGCGGGGGGTGTGCTGCCGCCCAACGCGGTGATCCGGTCCGAATACAGCCCGGCGCAATTGACGGCGTAGCGGGTGTGGAATTCGGCCTGCGGGCATTGCACGACGACCTCGGTGGCGTATTCCTTGATACCGACGACCCGCGCGCCCGTCATGACCCGGTGACCGCGTTCGGCCAGAATGGCGGCCAGGCGCTCGCACACTTGCCGGTAATCCACGATGCCCGTTTCCCGCACATGAATTGCCTGCAGCCCGGCGACATGTGGTTCGAGTTCACGCAACCTCGCCTGGTCAATCAAGGTGCAATCCACGCCGTTGGCCTGCCCGCGATCATACAGGGCGCCGAGCCGCTCCTGTTCGCCCGCGTCAACGGCGACAATGACCTTGCCGCAGCGCTTGAACGGGATGCCTTGTTTTTCGCAGAAGGCTTCCATGGTCTTTTTGCCTTCGCGGCAGTTGATCGCTTTGAGCGAACCGGGTTTGTAATAGATGCCCGAATGCAACACGCCCGAGTTATGGCCGGTCTGGTGTTGCGCCACTTGATTCTCTTTTTCCAGGACCAGGATGGACTTGTCCGGGTATTCCTGGGCAAGGTTATAGGCCGTAGCCAAACCCACTATCCCGGCGCCGATTATGACGACATCGTTTGATTGCATTTAAGTCTCTGCCGTTTAAACGAATAATAGAATGCCACGTGCCGGCACCATCAGGCGATAGAAAAATATTATGGGCGCAAAAGGGCAAAAGGGATTTCTAATTTTGCAGAACTCCATTGCCAATCGATCCGGCCCGTTTAAACTCGGCTGCTTATCGGCGAGACACGACGAATGCGAATACGAAAACAATTACGAAACGAATGAATAGTTATAACATTGCTGTCATCGGCGGCGATGGCACCGGCCCCGAGGTCACCCGCGAGGCCGTTAAGGTTTTGGATGCCGCCGCCCAAAAATTTCAGCTCAATCTCAATTACACCCATTACGACTTCGGGGGCGATCGCTACCTGCGCACCCACGAGGTGTTCCCGGACAGCGCCATGGATGAATTGCGCAAGTTCCCGGCGATCCTCCTGGGCGCCATTGGCCATCCGGACGTGAAACCGGGCATTCTCGAAAAGGGGATTCTGCTGCGGTTGCGATTCGAGCTGGAACAATACATCAACCTGCGTCCCATTAAACTCTACGACGCGCGTTTTTGTCCGCTCAAAGACAAAGGTCCGGAGCAGATCGATTTCGTAGTCGTCCGCGAAAACAACGAGGGCCTTTACACCGGGGCGGGCGGTCTTGCCTTCAAGGGGACCCCGCACGAGGTCGCCGTCCAGGAAAGCATCAATACCCGCCGCGGAGTCGAGCGCTGCCTGCGGTTTGCCTTCGAGTTCACCCGCAAGCGCAACCGGGCCAGGAAACTCACTCTGTCGGGCAAAACCAACGTGCTCACCTACGCCTTCGACTTGTGGGAACGAGCC
>JAMCZD010000045.1 GCA_023473405.1 Candidatus Omnitrophota bacterium | reverse complement strand
GCATTGCGATCGGGTGTCTGCGGCCAGTCCAACCAATGGCAGTTCTGGTTGCTCCCCGTGAAGAAACGGAATTTGCCGGTGATTCGGGTCGTCAACCTTACTGGTGAAGCGCAGTTGGACACGCGGTACAGCGCGGAAGCCGCACATAGTCTCGAGGGCGCCGAAGTCACTTTGGCTACCAAGATCACGCCGGGATTGCTGACATGGGTGATGAAGGGCGGCTCCGTTGTTCTGCTCGAGCCGAACCAAGGGAGCTCGAGCGGGCTTCTGAGCGAGTATGGCATGCTTACCTATTGGCCGCTATGGTTGCGCTGCGATGCGCAAATAGTCGAGCGGCACCCTGCCCTTGGCGACTTCCCGCATGAAGGTTTCAGCGGATTCCAGTTCATGCGGTTGTTCGGCTCCGCTGTCCCCGCCGTGGACTTCACCCCGCGCAACTCCGTCGCGCGCAATCACGTGTTGCCTATTGTCTGGGGACTCAGCCTGGTTCCATGGAAGGAGGATGCCGCGCGATTCGGTTACGCACTGGCTTACCGCAGTCCACTTAGCGAGTGCCGGGTGGGCAAGGGCCGGGCTATCATCTGCAACCTTTGGGTACTCGACGGTTTGCGGCGTGGTTACCCGGAAGCTCGATATCTACTTGATTGCCTCGTGGATTATGCGGCTGCTGAAACTCCAACCTTAAAGTTCCCCGCACTCTCGGCGGAGGATGCCGGTGCGCTCTTCCGCGTTGAGAGTTCATCTGCCCGGTGAGTTGAAGTGAGAACTAACAACCAATCCAAACTATGAATGTGATCCAAACACGACAGATTCGACGCGCCTCAACGAGCCGCCTGGCATGGCTCGTTGCGGCCTTGTTCACGCTCGATGCGATACCAATGGTCGCTCAAGACGCTTATCAGTCTTACCTGCTTGGCTTGAGCCCCACCTTATACTATCGCCTGGATGAAGGACCCGGTGCGGGTGCGCCCGCGGCCAACCTCGGTTCCGCGGGCGCGTTGGGTGACGGTATCTATGAACTGGGGGCAATGGAAAGCATCCCCGGCGCGATTCCCGACGACAACGCAATCTCATGCAGCGGCGGCGCCGTGGCGCTGCCGGGAGGCATTGTGGCTACGGGAAGTCTCGCATTCAGCGTTTCATTTTTCATGAGTCCAGCCTCGGCTGCTCCGGGAAACTTCGCCACGCCATTCAGTTATGGCGGCCTCGAACCGCCTTACCAGAACAACTGCCTGATCATTGCCCAGGACGGTGTGGCCGGCACGGCAGGGCTGAGGGTTGGCCGTTATGGCGGCGATTTTCTCATCTCGCAGGGGCAGCTAACCGTGGGCGAATGGAACCATGTCGGATTGACGTATGATGGCACGAACGCGTGGCTGTATATCAATGGCCTTTTGGATAGCAGCGCGACGGTGAAACTATCGACACTCAACGACTCGGTGTGGCTGGGCGCCCTCATTCCCGGCGACGGCCAGGCGTATTCGGGCGGCTTGGATGAATTTGCTTATTGGACGGGGAAGACGCTTTTGGACATGGATATGTACCACCTGGCGAATCTTCAAGGACCGCCGGTCATTACCAGGCAACCGCAGAGTCAGGTTGCGGTGCCCGGGGACGACAGCGTCTTTCATGTCAGCGCGGTCGGCGAGGAACCGCTGGCTTACCAATGGTTAAAGGACAACGCGCCGCTGTCCAATGCCACGAATGCAAACTTGTTGTTGGCCGATGTGCAAGTGGCCGATGCGGGTGATTACCAGGTTGTAATCACCAACTCGTTCGGGAGCACTACCAGCGTGGTGGCAAGCCTGACCGTCGCCGCCCTGCCTAGCTTCACCCAGCAACCGCGGGACCGGACCGTTATCCCGGGCGGTAACGCCACTTTCACCCTCATGGTTATCGGGACGCAACCCATGGCGTATCAGTGGTTGAAGGATAACGCGCCGCTGCCCGACGCCACGAATTCGAGCCTGGTTCTGGCCAATGTGCAAGTAACGGATGCGGGGTCTTACCAGGCAGTCATTAGCAACTCAGCCGGCAGTGTCACTAGTTTGGTGGCAACGCTGACTGTGATCACCAACGCGGCTTCTTACGAATACTATTTGCTTACCCTGAAACCCACCCTGTATTTTCGCCTGGATGAAACGCCTTCAGCAGGCGCCACCGCGATGAACCTCGGGTCTGCCAATCTATCGACCAATGCAATCTACAAGGAGGGGGCAACCGCCAGCATCCCTGGCGTGATTTCGGGTGATAATGCAATTGCCTGCAATGGCGGTGCGGTGCAGGTGACGGGTGGCATTGTGGCTACCGGTAATGTCCCGTTTAGCGTTTCCTTCTGGATGAGTCCGGCGTCCGCCGGCGCCGGAAACTGGGCCACACCGTTCAGTTACGGCGGGCTCGAACCGCCTTACCAGAGCAATTGCGTGATCATTGCCCAGAATGGCACGGGAGGCACCGCGGGGCTGAGAATTGGACAATATGGCAGCGACTTTCTAGTCTCCCAGGGGCAGCTAAGTGTTGGCGAATGGAATCACGTCGGCCTGACCTATGACGGAACGATCGCTTCGTTGTATATCAATGGAGTCCTGGATAGCACGTCCGAAATAACACTCTCCGCGCTGAATGAATCGGTGTGGCTCGGTGCTCTCCTGCCCGGGAACGGCCAACCTTATTCAGGCGGCCTGGATGAATTCGCCTACTGGACGGGAACAACGCTGTCCGATACGGAGATTTACCATCTGGCGAATCCTCCCGGGCCGCCAACGGTCACGCAACAACCAAAGAGCCTAACCCTGGTGCCCGGTGAGGACTGCACCTTCCATGTTGGGGCAATTGGTGACCAGCCACTGACCTACCAATGGTTGAAGAATAATACCACGGTACCCAACGCCACCAACGCGGACCTGGTGTTGACCAACGTGCAGGTGGCGGATGCGGGTTCCTATCAAGCCGTGGTGAGTAATGCCTCCGGAAATGCCACCAGTTCGGCGGCGGTGCTGACCGTGATCGCCCGGGTCATTTACCAGGATTACGTGCTGAGCCTGAATCCCACGCTATACTATCGCTTGAACGAGGCGCCGGGCGCGGGAGCCGCCGCGGTGAACCTTGGCTCTGCTGGCGCCGGCGGTGACGCCATCTATGGGTTGGGAGCCGCCGAAAGCATTCCCGGCGCGATTCCGGGAGATACGGCGATTTCCTGCACCGGCGGGGCTGCCTCGTTGCCGCCGGGCATTTTGGCTACCGAGAACAATCCCTTCAGCGTGTCCTTCTGGATGAAGCCCAGTTCATTCGGCGCAGGCAATTACGGGACACCGTTCAGTTACGGTGGCTACGCTCCGCCCTTCCAAGGCACCAGCCTGATCATTGCCGAAGATGGCGGCGCCGGCACTGGGAAGTTGGCGATCGGGGTTTATGGCGGCAATTTTCTAGTGTCTCAAGGCAGCCTCACCCTTGGTCAATGGAACCATGTAGGCTTGATTTACAATGGCACCAACGCGTCGCTGTATATCGATGGCGCGTTGGACAGCAGCGCGGACGTTACTCTCGCATCTCTTAGTGACTTGGCCTGGCTCGGAGCGCTCTTCGCCGATGGAAGCCAGTCTTACTCGGGAGGTTTGGACGAGTTTGCCTACTGGACCGGCACCGCCCTTTCCGGAACTCAAATGGAGAGCCTGGCGAATCCGTTCGGGGTTATCCGCCTCACGGTGCAACCCTCCGGGACCGGTCTTTCGATCACTTGGAATATGGGCGTTCTCCAGGAGGCTGACGAGGTCGCCGGCCCTTATCGAGATGTGGCAGGGGCGGCTTCCCCTTACCATGTGGCACTTAGCGCCATCAAGAAGTTTTACCGGGTCAGGCTCGAATAGTTACCTGGGCAATCCATATGTGGGCGCGCCGGTCGAGAGATGAAAGCCGGCCGGCGCGCCGATGCGGGCAACTCGAGGGGATTGCACAAATACATTAACGTTTAAATTGACATCCAAGATCCAACAACTATGAAACCTAAAACCCTCGAAGGTAAAAAAGCCCTGGTAACCGGGGCTGGCACCGGTATTGGCCGCGAGGTCGCCCTCGAATTTGCCCGTGAAGGGGCCGATGTGGTTTTCCATTATTCACACAGCGGCGCCGGGGCGGAAAGCGCCGTGAACGAGGCGCAAGGTCTCCATTTGAGTTCCGGAAAGGG
>JAMCZD010000061.1:13225-20166 GCA_023473405.1 Candidatus Omnitrophota bacterium | reverse complement strand
AGTAGCCGTCGCCCAAGCCGAATCGCAATTCGAGCACCTTGCGTTCGCGCTCGGTGAGGCTGGTGAGCACATCGCCCAGCTTGTCTTTCAACAGACTGTAGCTGGTCATTTCGGATGGATTCTCCGCCGTCTTGTCTTCAATGAAATCGCCGAAATTCGTGTCCTCGCTGTCGCCGACCGGCGATTGCAGCGAGATGGGTTGTTGCGCCATTTTCAGGACGGCGCGGACGCGATCGACCGGGATTTGCATTTCATCGGCAATTTCCTCGGGCGTAGCTTCGCGTCCAAAGTCCTGGACGAGCTGTTTTTGGACCCGCATCAGCTTGTTGATGGTCTCGATCATGTGGACGGGGATGCGGATCGTGCGGGCCTGGTCGGCGATGGACCGCGTAATGGCCTGGCGAATCCACCAGGTGGCATACGTGGAAAACTTGTAGCCGCGCCGGTATTCGAATTTCTCGACGGCCTTCATCAGGCCCATGTTGCCTTCCTGAATGAGGTCGAGAAACGAGAGACCGCGATTGGTGTATTTCTTGGCAATCGAGATTACCAGGCGCAGGTTGGCCTCGACCATCTCGGTCTTGGCCTGGAGCGCCTTGGCGGCGAAGTGCTGGAGCTGTTTGTAGGCCTTGAGATACTGCTCGTATGGGGTCCGGACGAATTCTTCGAGGGCTCTGATCTTGCGCTGCTCGGATTGGACGATGGTTTGCTGCTGGGGCGATTTGCGCTGGGCCTCCAACTCTTTGATGGCGCGGAGGCTCAATTGAATCTTGTCATGGATATTATCGGCCACCAGCGCCATTTCCTCGATCACCTTCTGTTTGTAATAGAACTTGTGAAAGGTGCGCTGCAGTTTTTCGTCCCGCTTCTTGAATTCGGCGAAATGCTTGTCTCGTTTGACCTTGGAAGCGGCGTTTTGCCACTCCGCGTAGGCATCGTCGACCTGCTGGTCAACGCCGCGCACCTCTTTGACCAATTTTCGCAACGCCTTGAGATGGTTGTCGCGGCTCTCGATTTTTTTGTCCAGAATGACCCGGTCAAACCTTTCCTTGGGCGGCTCGGAGATCAGTTTCTCGGCCAGGGCAATGTGTTCTTTTCCGGCAAAACCGAAGCTGTAAATGATCTTCTTGACCTCGTTCTCGGCGTCCTCGATCCGTTTGGAAATCTCGACTTCCTGTTCTCGGGTCAGCAACGGGACCTGTCCCATCTGCTTGAGATACATCCGGACGGGATCATCGAGGATGTCCAGGCGTGTTTTGTCTTCCTCCTCCTCGGGTTCGGGCTGTTTGACGCGGTCGACCTCGGCCTGATCGACGATTTCGACCTCGAGATTCCGGAGTTTGATGTAAATCTCATCCAGCTCTTCCGGGGTTACGACGCTGTCAGGCAGGGCGTCGTTGATGTCGTTATAAGTCAGGTAACCCTGTTCCTGGGCCAGCTTGACCAGCTCACGAATCTTTTCGGTCAGGTCCAGGCCGGTTGAGGTCTTGGCGCCGTCTGAAACCGGGGACCCGGTCGCGGCGGACGGGCCGGTGGCCGAAGGGGTCTCCGCGCCGGTTGCCGGTGTTTCGGGCGCACCACCGGGGACGGGGTCCGGTGCCGGTGCGGGCGTTGACCGAGACGTGGGCTCGACGGAGGCGCCTTTGGGCAAGCTCCGGGATAAGCGCTTAACGTCAGGTGCCGCAACGGGAGGGGGCGGCGTTTTTGCGCCGGTGGTTGCGGTTGGGTTATTAACCTTCGGTCTGGCCATATTGATCTTCCTGCTTTAAAATTATCCGCACGAATAAGTGTCGCAATATTGTTTGCGCCAAGCGCATAGTCAAGCGCGGTTTGCGCCCAGCCGGGTGAAAATAATGATTGATAAGCTTGCCTCAATTGTCCGGGCGGATTAGCCTTGCGTTATTCGTTTGCTTAACCCGGCCGATTAGATGCAAAACGTTACAGAGATCGGATATAACGCAAAGGTCGAAGGCGGCGTCATTCTTACGCGCCTGGATGCCGCCGTGAATTGGTGCCGGAAGAATTCACTGTGGCCAATGCCAATGGGGCTGGCCTGCTGCGCCATCGAACTAATGGGCACCGCCGCCAGCCGGTTCGATATCTCGCGGTTCGGGGCTGAGGTCATGCGTTTCTCACCGCGGCAGTCCGACGTGATGATCGTTGCCGGAACGGTTACTTACAAGATGGCATTGGCCGTTCAACGCCTCTACCAGCAAATGGCCGAGCCCAAATGGGTTATCGCCATGGGCGCTTGCGCATCAACCGGCGGCATGTACCGCAGCTACGCCGTGCTGCAAGGAGTCGATAGAATCCTGCCGGTCGATGTCTACGTGTCCGGTTGCCCGCCCCGGCCGGAGGCTCTGCTCGATGCCCTGGTCAAACTCCAGCAAAAAATCATCAGCGAACCCGCCTGGCCGCGCCTCAGACGCGCCGCTTGATTGGGCTCGCTGCGGCGGACCTTGCTCGTGCCCATAACCATGTCGGCCCTAACCTGCGCCCAACAGATACAAGAAAAATTCGGTGATTTGGTCTCCGCACCGAGCGAATTCCGCGAAGAAATTGCGGTCAGGGTGAATGACGCGCGGCGGATCGCCGAAGTCTGTGTCTTTGCCAAGCACACGTTGGGATTTGATTTCCTGGTCGATATTACCAGCGTGGACAACTACGGCTCGGAACCCCGTTTCATGGTGGTTTACGAGTTATACGGTTACGGCCATCATTGCCGCCTGCGCCTGCAAACCATGGTAAGCGATCCACCGGCAGAATTGCCCTCGGTGACCCCCGTCTGGCAGGCCGCCAATTGGCCCGAACGCGAGATTTTCGACATGATGGGGCTTCGGTTCCATGGACACCCGGACCCGCGGCGAATTCTGATGTGGGAAGGCTGTCCCTTTTTCCCGTTGCGCAAGGATTTCCCCCTGGCCGGCAAGGCCTCCGAGGTGCCGGGAGTCGCGTTCACGCAACCCGCCCCGGTCGAAGGCGGCCCTTTCGTAAGCGTGGCCGGCGGCAAGAACACCATCGAGCGCGAACCCAGGTCCCGCACCCCCCATTGAATGACCGCCGATCAAGAACCTCATGGACGGGTCCCGTCCGCACCGCCTCCTATCGGACCCGCGGCGAGTCTCTCGGATATGCCCGGCGCAGACGTGGGCGGTATTCAGGGGGACAGGATGGTCTTGAACATGGGGCCGTCACACCCGGCCACGCATGGCGTTCTGCGGTTGATCCTCGAGTTGGAGGGCGAAACCATCGCCAAGGCGACACCGGATATTGGTTATTTGCATCGCGGCGATGAAAAGATCGCCGAGAACATGACCTACACCCAGTTCATTCCTTACACCGATCGCCTCGATTACCTGGCGCCGCTGGCCAACAACGTGGCGTATGTCATGGCGGTGGAAAAATTACTCGGGATCGACCAGGCCCTGCCGCCCCGATGCCAATATATCCGGGTAATCTGCTGCGAGCTGGCGCGGATTTCGTCGCACCTGCTTGGCCTGGGCAGTTTGGCGCTCGATTTGGGCGCCATGACCGTTTTTTTGCACATCTTTACCGAGCGTGAGAAGATATATAACCTCATCGAGTCGCTTACCGGAGCGCGCTTTACCACGAGTTACACCCGGATCGGCGGCCTGTCGCGGGATTTGCCGCCCGATTGGACGGGCCAGCTCCGGCACTTTCTGCACAGCTTCGCGACTCCCATCAGGGAACTGGACCTGTTCCTGACCCGGAACCGCATCTTTGTTGATCGCACGAAAGGCATCGGTGTTTTGCCCAAGGAAGTGGCCGTCGATTACGGCGTGACGGGTGCCAACCTGCGCGGCAGCGGGGTCGAATTCGACCTGCGCAAGGCGCATCCGTACCTGGTCTATTCAGACCTGGTTTTTGACGTGCCGGTGGGGAGCGTCGGGGATTGCTACGACCGCTACCTCGTCCGGGTGGAGGAACTGCGCCAAAGCGTGCGTCTCGTGCACCAGTGCCTGGACCAATTGCCCGATGGCCCCATCAATGTCGCCGATGGCAAGGTCGTCCTCCCGGCCAAGGAAAAAGTCCTGACCCGGATGGAAGAGTTGATTCACCAATTCATCCTGGTAACCCAGGGGATCAACGCCCCGGCAGGCGAGGTCTATTTCAGCGCCGAGAATCCCAAGGGCGAGCTCGGCTTCTATCTCAACAGCAAAGGGGGCGGCGTGCCGCATCGCCTCAAGATTCGGTCGCCTTCGTTCGTCACGATCAGCACGCTGCCTTATCTGCTCAAGGGACACCTGGTCAGCGACGTGATGGCGATTTTGGGTTCGTTGGATTTTGTAATGGGCGAGTGCGACCGATGAAAGAAACCGAAAAAGACCGAGAGCGGCAAACGATGGATGCCAAGCAACAACACGCCATTCCGTTCACGGTGCCGGCCAATATCGAGGCGGCCATCGATGAGCTGATCACCCACTATCCCCAGAAGCGAAGCGCTTCTCTCATGGTCCTGCATGCCTTGCAGGAACACCTGGGTTACCTCCCCGAGACTGCCCTCGAATGGGCCGCCCTCAAGCTCGGCTTGGAACCGATCAATCTCTACGAGCTGGCCACCTTTTATCCCATGCTGCGCCGGAAGCCTATGGGCCAATTCCAATTCAAAGTCTGCCGCACCTTGAGCTGCGCCCTGGCCGGCAGCGCCACCCTCCATGAGCACCTCTGCCGCAAACTCGGCCTGAACCCGGATTCCCACGAGCCGCAATGCACGCCCGACGGCAGGTTCTCCGTCGAGTATGTCGAGTGCCTGGCCGGATGCCACACCGCGCCCGTGCTGATGTGCAACGAGGATCTTTACGAAAACGTAACCCCGGAAAAGGCGGATGAAATCCTGGGCCGGTGCAAGAAGGATTGAATGGACACCACCCGCGCAAACCAGCCCCCGTGCGGCCTCGACCGGCTTGGCTGCCGAACATGGATTCGAACCATGACAAACAGATCCAGAGTCTGCTGTGCTACCGTTACACCATTCGGCAAATTGACGGGTAAAAGTTTAAAGGCTTTCCGGCCGACGTCAAGCTCGCGCCTGTTTCGGCCTTAATCCGCCATGCCCGACGAATACCGGCTCATATTGAAACACATCGATGCCCCCGGTTACGCGCCGGACATCGATACTTACCTGCGCCATGATGGTTATGCGGATCTGAAAAAGGCCCTGGCACTACCCCCCATCACCCTGCCTGCCGGCGCGGTTCTCGATGGGCCCGCACGAATCCGCAACGAGGTCAGGCTCTCGGGCCTCCGCGGACGCGGCGGTGCCGGTTTCCCTGCCGGGACCAAATGGTCATTCATTGACCACAAGACGACCAAGCCGATTTACCTCATTTGCAACGCCGACGAATCGGAGCCGGGCACGTTCAAGGACCGGCAGATCATCCACAAGGACCCGCATCAACTCCTCGAGGGCATGATCATCGCCTGTTACGCCAATGACGTGCACCTGGCGTATATCTACATTCGCGGTGAATTCATCCCGGGCGCCAGGCTGCTCCAAAGGGCCCTGGACGAGGCGCGCGCCCATCATTTTCTCGGTCCGAACATTCTGGGCAGCGGTTATAATCTCGAGATTCACATCCACCGCGGCGCCGGCGCCTATATCTGCGGCGAGGAGACCGGCCTGATTGAATCCCTCGAAGGCAAACGGCCTTACCCGCGCATCAAACCGCCTTACTACCCGGCGGTTCTCGGGCTTTACGGGTGTCCCACGATCGTCAACAACGTCGAGACCCTCTGCGCCGTCAAACACGTTGTCGCCATGGGCGGAGCCGCTTACGCCCAATTAGGCACCCCCACCGATCCCGGCACCCGGATCGTATGCGTCAGCGGTCACGTCCGAAAACCGGGCTACTTCGAAATCCAGATCGGGCAGGTGACGCTGGGCCAGTTGGTCTCCGATTTCGCCGGTGGCCTGCGCGATGGCCGCAAGCTCAAGGCCATCATCCCCGGAGGATCGTCAGCCAAAATCCTCCGGGCCGGCGAGAAATACAAACTCAAGACCAAGCGACCGGACGGCAGGGAAATCGAACGGGAAGTGGCCCTGTTGGACTTGCCGTATGACGCCGAATCGCTGAGTGCCGCCGGCTCGATGTGCGGCTCCGCGGCGGTGATCGTGCTCGATGACTCCGCCGACATGGTTTCGGTTCTGGCCAATATCAGCGAGTTCTACGCGCATGAAAGCTGCGGCCAGTGCACCCCGTGCCGCGAAGGTTCGCTCTGGATGAGCAAGGCCCTCGCGCGATTGGCGCGCGGCCAGGGACGCCAACAGGACGCCGACTACCTGCTCCACATCGCCAACAATATCTCCGGCGGCAGGACCATCTGCGCCTTCGGCGAGGCCTGTGCCTGGCCCGTTCAAAGCACTGTCGCCAAGTTCAAGGACGAGTTTACCGGATAATCAACGCTTGGATTCATGGGTTCACCTTCATCAACCTCCAACACCACCACCAACCCGCCCCCGCCCCCGGTCGCGACCGTTCCCGTCAAGATCAATGGCCGCCCGCTCGAGGTGCCGCGCCTGACGCCGCATCCCCTCACCGGCCAGCTTATTCCCACCACCATGATCCAGGCCTGCGAGTTGGCCAACGTGGACGTGCCCCATTATTGCTATCATCCCAAGCTGCCGGTCGCCGGCAATTGCCGCATGTGCCTCGTCGAATACGGCACTCCGGCCCTGGGCCCGGACCGGAAACCGATCCTTCTCCCGGACGGCACCCCGCAGATTGTCAAGGCGCGGAACCCGGCCATTGCGTGTGCCACGCCGATCACGCCGCACATGGAGATTTACACGGACACTCCCAATGTGAAGAAGATGCGCCAGGCGGTGCTCGAATTCCTCTTGATCAATCACCCGCTCGATTGCCCGATCTGCGACCAGGCCGGCGAATGCAAACTCCAGGAATACTCGGTCGCTTTCGGCG